>JANWXO010000022.1 GCA_025057295.1 Candidatus Binatia bacterium
CCAACGCACCAAAAAGATCCGCATCGGCCACGGGGTGCGCTTGCTGCCGTTTCCCTATAACCATCCGATCCGTGCGGCAGAGATGGCGGCCACCCTCGACCTGCTCTGCGACGGTCGGTTGGAGTTCGGCACCGGGCGTTCGGTCTCGCGTGATGAACTGGAAGGTTTCGGCATCAACCCGCGCGAGACCCGTGACCTGTGGGAGGAGGCGCTCGATATCGTCATTGGCGCATGGACCAACGAGGTCTTCTGTTGGGAAGGCAAGTATTTCAAGATTCCGCCCCGCAACGTCATTCCCAAACCCCTGCAAAAACCCCACCCACCCCTGTGGTGTGCCTCCACCGGTCCTGAGACGCACGAGGTAGCGGGCCGCAAGGGGCTTGGATTACTTTCTTTTACCCTCTTGGTTGACCCGGAGGAGTTAAAGCGGCGCATCGGCATCTATCGTGCCGGCCTAGCCGAAGCGAAGCCGGCAGGCAAGTTCATCAACGACCGTGCAGCCACGTTCACGCTGGTCCATTGTGCCGAAACCAATGAGGAAGCGAAGAAGAACGCCGCGGACTCCATGGTGTGGTATGTCAAACGGGCCTTTGAAATCGTCGCCTCGGTAGCGATCTGGCAGACAGGGTCGGATCTCGGCGCCTATGACTATCTCAAGCAAATGATGAACATCGACCCTGATACCATCACCTTTGATTATCTCGACCAAAACGACATGATCATCTGTGGTGACCCAGACAAGTGCATTCAAAAAGTCAAGCGCTATCAGGAAGCCGGGTGTCAGCAGCTCCTCTGTCACATGCAGACCTACGCCATCCCGCACCAGAAGGTGATGGACTCGATCGATCTGTGGGGCAAGCACGTCATTCCGTATTTCAAATAGATCGGCTGAGCGAAAGTGGCCTGGAGGCGTCGCCGCCAGCCGGCACTGTGTACACAGGAGGGGCGTATGAATGTCGGTTTACTGTTCCCGTTTCGCAATCCTCCGCAGTGGCGGAAACCGTTTCCGCAGTTTTACGCCGAGCAGCTACGCCAGGCGCGCTTGGCCGAAGAATTAGGCTACGACACCATCTGGCTGACCGAGCATCATTTTGCCGAAGATGGCTACTCGCCCTCCCTGCTGCCTATTGCCGGTGCCCTGGCTGGTATGACCAGTCGGGTTCGCATCGGGACGTTTCTGCTCCTCCTTCCGCTCCATAATGCCGTGCGAGTGGCAGAAGACGCGGCCACGGTAGATATTCTCTCCAGCGGTCGTTTCGACCTCGGGTTGGGGCAGGGATACGCCCCGGCGGAGTTCGACGGCTACGGCATTCCGCGCAGTGAACGGGTGTCGCGTTTCGAGGAAGGTATTGCCGTCATCACCGGCATGTGGACACAGGAGCCGTTTTCCTACGAGGGTAAGCACTATCGTCTTAAGAATATTCGTCTCATGCCCAAGCCGGCACAAACACCGCACCCGCCACTGTGGATCGGCGCCCGCGGCCCCAAGGGGGTACAACGCGCTGCCCGTCTGGGGTGCCACTTCCTCGGCGTCTCCGACCCCAAGGCCCAGGAAATCTACGATACCACCCTGCGTCAGTACGGGAGGGATCCGCAGCACTATTATGCCGCGCAGCTGCGCTGGACCTATGTCGCGCCCACGCGCGACCAGGCATGGGACGAGGCGCAGGAACACCTGCACTATATGTTGTCGTGGTACGGGCGCTGGCTGGCGGAGGCAAAGGATTTCAAAGGGGACGAACGGTTTTTGCAGCTCCCGCCACCATCCCAGTTGCGCCATACCGACCAACAGCTCATCGGCGCACCGATGATTGGGTCTCCAGACGAAATCGCGCGGGAGATCGAACGGTTCACGCAGACCGTGCGCACCACGCACCTCGTGCTCGGTATGCATCTACCCGGCCTCGACCCGGCTAAGAGCCAGCGGTCGATGGAACTCTTCGCGCGTGAGGTTATGCCGGGACTGCGGAAGGCGGGGAGTGGGGGCTGAGGATGCGATTTCTGTGACGGGCATCCCGCACTGCACCAGAGTTTCGCCTGTGGCCTGACGATACGTCAGGGTGCGTATCAGAGGCGCAGGCAGTTCCTCGCGTACCGCTGACTGCAAACAGGAGCCTGTTATGGATGACACTGCCACCATCATCCGTGCGGTCCAGACCTTTTATCGAACGTACATCGACGGCTTTAACCGCGAAGACGAGGACGCATTCCTCCATGCGTTTCATTACCCCAATGCGTTTCTCAGTGGCGAGAGAGGATTGATCTTGCATACGACGGAGACCGATCAGCAGCGTCTGTACCGGCAGGTAATGGCCGACCTGCATATGCGTCGGTGGGGGCGCTCGAGTATCGATCGGTTGCAGGTGTGGCCTTTCGCCGACGACATCGCCATGCTCGTCGCCGATGTCACCCGTTACAAAAAGGACGGTACAACGCTGGAACAGCTCTGCGCGTGTTACCTCCTCCGCAAGGGGGACGGGACGTGGAAGATTCTCCTCTTGACCGATATCCGGCCGCCGTTTTGCGGTCCTGGCGAGTTACGAGGGGGTGAGGCACCGGACGTCGCGCTGGTTCGTAGAGAGGTCGAAACCTTCTACCGGACGTTCATCGACGGCTTCAATCGTGAAGATACAGACATGTACCTGCGCGCATTTTGTTACCCTAACGCGCTCGTGAGTGGCACGCAGGGGATCACCATCCACATCAGGGAGGCTGACCAGCAGCGCTTTTACCAGCAGGTCATGGCTTCTATCCAGGGGCGCGGGTGGGATCACACGGACGTTGATCGGCTACAGATCTGGCCCTGCTCGGAGTCCCTCGCCATGATCTTTGCGCATCTCACGCGTTATAAGAGAGATGGTGCGGTGTTGGAGAAAGGACGATATTGGTACACTGCCCGCAAAGACGGCGGTACGTGGAAGATCCTCGCACTCGCCGAGATCAAGCCGCCGTTTACAGGGCCAGGGGAAACGGATCGGTAGCACGGGGAAGGAACTTTCTCGCGTTGCGCCGAGGTTCTCTCGCGGATCCTCCTCGGTAGACAACTTTCCCCGCATTTGCTTTAAGGGCTTTGCATTGCAGCTCCCCAACCAAAGGAGAGAAAGATGCTGCCGGTCGGTTATCTTCCCTGTACCCAAGACCCACCCGTAGGGGCGAACATGGCTCGCGTGATCGATGAAATCATTGCCGAAGCCCAGGCTGCCGAAGCGAGCGGATGGGATGGGTGTTTCCTCACCGAACATCACCAACAAGAAGACGGCTATTTGCCTAACCCTTTGTTGTTGGCCGGGTTGGTAGGAATGAAGACGCAGCGGATCAAAGTCGGTACCTGCGTCCTCCTGCTCCCCTTACACCACCCGGTTCACGTGGCCGAAGACTGCGCGATTATCGACCTAGCGACAAAGGGCCGCCTCATCCTGAGTGTCGGGGTCGGCTATCAACCGCCCGATTTTGCTGCCTTTGGTGTTCCCGTGGCGGAGCAGGCGAGCCGAACTGAGGAGGCGCTGGCCGTGATCCGCCATTGCTGGAGCGACAGGCGTTTTTCATATACAGGGAAACATTTTCACTACCAGGACGCCCTGATTACACCGACCCCCTGGCAGAAACCTGGTCCCCCCATTTGGATGGCTGCCTGGACACCCGTTGGGCTCCGACGCGCGGCACACATGACCGACGGCTGGATTGCCGATCCCGTCCAATCTCTCCCCGTGATCAAGGAGTATGCCGGCCGCTACCGCGCTGCCGCCCAGAAGGTAGGGAAGAAGCCCTACATTTGCCTCATGCGGGATGCCGTCATTGCCAACAGTATGAAAGAGGCTGAAGCGGCGAGCGGGCCGACGATGTATACGCACCGGTTTTACTTCCAGTACGGGGCCTACGTGCCCGATGAGTATCTCAAGGATGTCAAGAAGCCGGAGGAGTTGACCTTTGCCAAGGCGGCCAGAGACCGCCTGATCGTCGGCTCGCCGGATGACTGTCTGGAACAGTTACAGCGCTGGAAGGAAGAGATCCAGCCCGATTATCTCATTCTCCGCTTGCGGCAGCCTGGCGGTCCCTCGCACCAGAAAACACTCGAGGCGATTCGCTTGTTCGGGGAGCGGGTGATTCCACACCTCTAACGTGTCCGCAACACTTCCCGGGAAAGGAGAGCAGCGATGGCTGGACGTCTGGCAGGGAAAGTCGCCCTGATCACCGGCACGAGTCCCAATATTTGCGGAGGAATTGCCGAGGGCATGGCCGAAGAGGAAGCAAAGGTCGTCTGTGTAGATATCCACCCAGACTATGCCCAGCAGTGTGCTGCCTCTATCGTTCAGCGTGGGGGCCAGGCGATCGGTGTGGTGTGTGACGTGACAGATGAAGCGCAGGTGCGAGAGACGGTGGAACGGGCCCGGACGACGTTCGGGGGGGTGGACATTTTGGTCAACGGGGCCGTGATCTTCAATCAGAAAGGGGTCCTGGATATGTCCCTGGAGGAGTGGACACGCCAGACCGCGGTTATTCTGACAGGCACCTTTTTGTTCACCAAGTATGTGGCGCGGCTGATGATCGCGCAGGGCCGCAAAGGGAGCATTATCAACATCATTTCGACTGCCGGGCATCAGGGCCAGCCGCGCAACGTCGGCTACTGTACGGGCAAGAGCGGCCTGCTCAACTTCACCCGTTCGGTGGCGATGGAGCTGGCAGAGTATGGGATTCGCGTCAACAGCCTCACCCCCACGGCTACCGATCCGCAGGAAGGCATGGAACGCGCTGCCCGCTGGGGGACTGCGTATGGTGACCCACGGCTGGTCCGCTTGCTGGAGGAGATGCGGAAAGGCGTGCCCTTACAACGGCTCCCCAGCCCACGCCACTATGCGCGTGCAGCGGTGTTTCTGGCCTCGGACGACGCCGAGATGATTACCGGCACGGACCTGCGGGTCGACGCTGGGACGGTTGCGCGCTACTGGGCGTGGACCCCGCAAACCACGGGGCTCTGGCAGGGGATCGCGGAGACTCTCGCCTCTAGATCCCCAAAGGATGGATAAACGATCGACAACGGTTCGCCTGCAGGCTTGGTTGTCGATAATCGGACCGACGGGGTGTTTCGCGTCGACCGCTGGGTGTTCACCGACCCCTGAGAGGAGTAGGTCTTCGATCAGCGCTGGATCTACACCAGTTGGACTGCTCCCCTTTCTGTCCATGCTGTGAGGTGTAGTGGGATCGTCTATGGTTCTGGGATGCCCGTATCTCGGCGTGTCTGCTTCGACCGGCCTCTTGCCTTGCGCGCCAGCAGTTCGTAGCGAGACCGAAACTGCTCTGACTCTTCTTTTTCCCACCCCTCGAGGTCCAATAAAGCGTTGCGAACGCTTTCGGTGGCTTGGATCGGCTCCTTGAGTTTGATCTGCACGGCCTCGGTATCGCAGTTCTGCCTATGCTGCACGACGGAGAGCGGGAGAAAAGTCACGGTCGTTGGGTTGTGTTTATCACCAGTTGCCACGCATCGCGGAAGTGGTGGAAGAGGGGGCCAGTGATCATCCATCTCGGCTCTACAACCTGCTGTTCTGAGCGTGATCTAAACGAACGGTCTAAGGAGCATGCGCTGTCCTAGTTGTCAGCACGAGAATTCTGCGGCGGCCAATTTTGGTCTGCTTTCTGGCACCAAGCTCGCCCAGGTTTGTTCTCGGTGCTGGCAAATTTTGTCTCCTGAAGCCAAGAGCTGCTTTGCCTACAGGCTAGCGTCCAACATCTAGCGCCTAATGTTACTGGTCCTCAATTCCTAACTCCTAACCTCCATGTCGAAGCGTGTTTTCTCGAGGTTATCGTCATTGGCTGCTGCCAGAGAGCAAAATCGCGATGGCTGCGAGCGATCACGAGTCTGAGCCGGCTGTGGCAGCAACAAGGGAAAAGACCTGTAAGAGCGATGACGCTGCTTGAGGAATTGGCTTATTGACCGACCCATTGAATCGTTGAGTCCTTGCTATTGAGGGGAAGGAGAGCCCTATGTCTGATCATGAGTGTTGCGGAGGCGTTTCGGCTACGACTCTGGCTCCTGAGGGCTCAGCCGTCGCTCCGAAGGGGATTGACGTGGTCGCGGTGATAGACAGAGCCCCAATCGGCCGCATCCACCTCCTGGTTTTGAGCATCTGTTTTGTGGCAGCCCTCTTTGATGGTTTCGATCTGCAAGCGATCGCGTTTACCGGGCCGGTGATCGCCCAGCAGTGGCAGATTGATCCTCCTGCCCTAGGGGTCCTGTTCAGCGCTGCCCTTGTGGGGATGACTATGGGAGCGTTGGGCATCGGGCTGGTTGGTGACCATTTCGGCAGGAAGGCGGCCCTGGGGCTCAGCGTGGCCCTCTTTGGGGTGTTTACGTTGGCCGCGGCGGGGGCGACGTCCTATGCAGAATTGCTGGTGTACCGTTTCCTCACCGGCCTGGGAGTCGGTGGTGCCATTCCCAGTGTCACGACGCTGGCTGCCGAGTACGCTCCGGCACGTCTGCGCGTGATGTTGATTGCCGTTGTGTCTATTGGGATTCCGCTTGGCGGAGTGTGTGGCGGTGTATTGGCCGCGCAGACGATCCCCATCTGGGGGTGGGAATCTGTTTTCTATGTAGGAGGGATATCGCCTTTGCTGCTCCTGCCAGTGATCGGCAAGATGCTCCCGGAGTCTTTGCATTTTCTCGTGACGAAGGGGGGAGAAAAGGCCAAAGCCACCGTTGCACGCCTCTTGAGTCGGATCGATCCGTCAGGTCGGTACTCAGAGCGAGACTGCTTTGTCGTGCCTGAGGTCGGCAGGCACGGACTAGCGCTCACCCATCTGTTCGACCGTGGACTGGCAAGAAACACACTAGTCTTGTGGCTCGCCTTTTTCGCCAATCTGCTCGCCATGTATTTTTTGATGACTTGGCTCCCTGCTCTATTGGTGGGCGAGGGACTTGTCATCAGCAAGGCGATCAATATGTCGACACTGTTTAGTCTCGGCGGAGCAGTAGGCGCTCTAGTGCTTGCCCACCTGATGGGCAGATATGGCTCGCGCCGAATGCTGACCTGGTTCTTTGCCATAGCCGCCCTTTTGTGCGTGGTTATTATCCGTCTCGTTGGCCCTTCCCCCCTGTTCCTCATGGGGATTATTTTTTCTAGTGGATTGCTCACGATTAGCGCGCAGGTTGGTCTGAACGCCATGGCGGCCGGTATCTACCCGGTGAGTGTCCGGGCGACGGGGGTTGGCTGGGCGCTTGGGATCGGGCGGGTTGGTGCCATCACCGGCCCATTAATTGGGGGCGTGCTCGCGTCTTTGCAGCTGGAGCTGCAGGACTACTTTCTCTTTTTCGGTTTGGTCTTGCTGCTTGCCGCGGTTGGGGTCGCCTTGACTCGCTACACTGATCCTAGCTAAGGAGAACGCGTGAGGATCAAAGTGCTCTGGTTTTTACGGGTCCCGGCTCACCTAGGGTTGGAATTGAAGATTGGTCCTTCAACACCTATACGCTTATGGCCGCGAGCATGGTAAGGCATGCGACGATACACCATGAAGCAAGCGCTCCGTCGACGGCCAGTGTTCGGCGGTACAGGGCGGCCCTTGCCTCACTACGCTGCCGAGGTGTGGTGGGACGCTATCACGGCTGCAGGAGGGCTGCTGCAACTCATCCGGCAGCCTTGCAGGCTGTGGTGACGCCCTTGGCGACGGGGGAATGAAGAGGATTCTCCGCCTGTCGTCCCAGGCCGGATGATGGGCCTGCGTCCGGATAATTTTCTCGCGCGCTCGGGTGAGAAAGGCCGTGTGACCGCAAGGGTAGTACTCAGGCGAGGGGCTGTTGAATACAAGGCTGTGGTGCCGATTCAAACGACGGGAATCAACGGAGACGGAGAACATGGAGACAAGAGAGATGCGGGGGCACGAGGTGAGCCGTGAGCAGGTCGAGGACTTCCTGTATCACGAGGCCGCTTTGCTCGACGAGTGGCGCCTTGAAGAGTGGCTGACACTGTTGACCGAAGATGCGAACTACTTTGTTCCGTCCACCGATGTGCCCGACGGTGATCATCGTACCTCGCTGTTTCTCATTGCTGACGATGCAGTCCGACTGCGCTCGCGCGTGAGGCAGTTGCTGGGGAAATCGGCCCATGCAGAGACCCCCCGCTCGCGCACCCGTCGCCTGATCAGCAACGTGCGGATCCGCGGCAGAGAGGGGGAGACCATCTACGTGACGGCCAATTTCGTCGTGTACCGCATGCGTGCTGAACTGGTAGATACCTATGTTGGACGGTATGAATATACCTTGGTGCAGCACGATGGCGCGCTCAAGATTAAAGAGCGCAGAGCTATCCTTGACCTCGAAGTGCTGCGGCCGCACGGCAAAGTGAGCATCATCTTGTAGCTCCGTACCGGTAGGGGAGCCGAAACGGACAAGAAGAGCACAGGCTTGGTCAGGCGGATATGGAGGCCCGAGAACGACACTTTTGCCCGCTGAGGAGGTACGCCATGGGCGAGATTTTGGGCATCGGGGTCACGCATTACCCTCCCTTGGTTCATCACGACGAAAATATGGCGGCGTTGCTGAAGTACTTTCTGCGTAGTCCCTACATCCCCGAGGAGGTCAAGCGTCCAGAGCAGTGGCCGGAAGCGATGCGACAAGAGTGGGAGCCGGACGAAGGCCGCAGCGCGGCTGCCCGCCATCGAGCAGCCCTGGTCACGTGGTTTCGCAAGATGCGGCAAGAGATCGACTTTTTTGCTCCCGATTTCATTGTGATCTGGGGCGATGATCAGTACGAGAACTTCAAGGAGGACGTGATCCCCGCCTTTTGTGTGCTGGCGTACGAGGCGATTACCGCCACCCCACCATGGACCGAGGAGTTTGCCAAAATGTTTGGCCCCAATGTCTGGGGAGAACCGCCTGACAAGCTTTTCCACTTGCGCGGTCATCGCGCGGGGGCCAAGTACCTGGCAACGCAACTGTTGGAGGCAGGGTTCGATATTGCCTACGCGTATAAACCTTTGCACCATCCGCTGGGGCACGCGTTTCTCAATGCGGTGCTGTATCTCGATTATGACCGGCGCGGGTTTCCCTACGCGCTGATTCCCTTTCAGATCAATTCCTATGGCCGGCGGGTAGTCATCCAGCGTGCGGGATTACCCAATCTCGAGCGGCCCCCGCGGGAAGAGGAGTTAGACCCACCCTCGCCCAGTCCGCAACGCTGTTTTGAGCTCGGAGCAGCAGTTGCGAGGATCCTACAACGCAGTCCCTGGCGAGTCGTGTTGATCGCTTCGTCGGGCTGGTCACACGCCTTTTTGACGGCAAAACACTGGTGGCTCTACCCCGATGTGGAAGCGGATCGGCGGTTGTATACGGCGTTGCAGGCGGGCCAGTATGAGTACTGGCGCACGTATCCGTTGGCGGCGATCGAGGAGAGCGGACAACAGGAGGTCCTCAACTGGTGTTGTCTGGTCGGAGCGATGGCTGAATTAGGCCGGCGGCCGCAGGAGAGCACGCTGATCGAGTCCTGGATCTTCAACTCCAATAAATGTTTTGCCGTCTTTCGCCCTTGAAGAGAGGAGGCGTGTTTTGGCTGAGAGAAACACACTTGAGAACGTGGGAGGAGCGGAATGGATTTCGGGTTTGTCTTTTTCGGTAGTGTGCAGGTGTATCCCGATGTGGCGTTCGCCGAACGGCGTGGATTCACGCATGCCTGGTTATACGACTCTCAGATGCTCGCCAGCGATGTGTATGCAGCCCTGGCGCTTTGTGCCGTCAATACCAAGAAGATCTTTCTGGGGCCAGGGGTGACGAACCCCTCCTCCCGTATTGCTCCGATGACCGCATGTGCGATTGCGTCGATCAACGCGCTCGCGCCTGGACGTGTCATTCTGGGAATCGGCACCGGGAACACGGCCCGACGCACGCTGGGGATGCCGGCGGCACGGCTCAGCCAATTGCGTGAACACATCGAAGTGTGCCGTGGCCTCCTCAGCGGCAAGACCGTACCCTATCAGGAAGGTGAGCGGCGACGCATGATCAGGTTTCTCAATCCCAAGAGTGGGGCGATCAACATCAAGGACAAGATCCCTATCTATGTGGCTGCCAGCGGACCGAAATCGTTGGAGTTAGCCGGTGAGATCGCCGACGGCGTAATTTTGTTCGGCGCGGTGAGCCCCAGTCTGATCGATTTTTGCATGAACCACGTGCGGGCCGGGGCCGAACGCGCGGGCCGAAACCCCAAAAAGATTTATACCTTGTGTATGACCGCTTTCCATCTGACCCGGCCTGGAGAAAAGCTCGAGACCCAGACAGTGCGCAAAGCGGTTGGCCCCTTCGTCACCTCATCAAGCAATATCTATGCCTTCTCGTGTCCCAATCCCGAAGATCTTCCGGCAGACTTGCGCGCAGATATTATGGCCTTCAAAGACGCCTACCGCGTGCCAGATGAACCGATCGAAACCCGTCACCTCAAGATGTACAGCGAATATCTCCAGGGCTTTAAGAAAGAGCACGCACCGCTGGTGACGGAAAAGATGATCCGCGCCACGACTCTGACCGGGACGCGCGACGAGGTCATCGAGGCGATCGAGACGATGCGCAAAGCTGGTATCCACCAGGTGGCGATTCAACCGGTACTCGACCCGCGTGGGACTATCGAAACCTTCTCCAAGGAGATCATGCGGCGCATCCAGTAGGGGGGCCGGGCCCCCTCTGGGACACTACTGGAACGCCGGCATCACCTCTTTGGCGAACAATTGCAGCGTGGCCAGGAAGTCGTCTTGGCTGATGTCGCTGAAAACCATGGTGAAGAGGGTGACACCTTTGCGATGTTTGTCCTTGACGCCGGCGATGAAGCTCTCTGGGTCACCGCGCAGGGCGGTGCGGTCAAGGTCGGCCAGCCGCCCCAGGGTTTGCTTGGCGATCGGCCACTTTTTCTCGAAGTCTGTTTGATCTTTCCCCAATACGGCGACAATCTGTTCGGAGATTTCGATCGTTGCCGGATCGCGGCCAAGTGCTTGGCAGTGTGCAACCACGACCTGCCATTTCTGCTCTAGACGGTGAGCCACTGCGCCGGGACAGTTCCACCGATCGGCGTGTTGGGCGACCAGCTTGAGCATCTTTTTTTCTGCTGCGGCACCGATGGTAATCGGGGGGTGGGGTTTCTGCACCGGCTTCGGATTATTGTACGCGTCCGTGATGGTGTAGTATTTCCCCTGGTACGACGGCTTCTCTTCGGTGAACATTTTTTTGATGATCTCGACCCCCTCTTTGAGTTGATCCGCCCGCACCCCGTCTGAGCCGAACTGATAGCCATAGGCGCGGTATTCCTCTTCCATCCAGCCGGCGCCGAGGCCGAGCTCGAGCCGACCGTTGCTCACTTGGTCGAGCGTGGACGCCATCTTGGCCAGGAACGCCGGGTTGCGGAAGGAGTTACACAATACGAGCGCACCGACCCGTAGCTTGTGTGTAACCGCAGCAATCGCTGTCATGAGGGTCCAGCATTCCAGGTAATCCATCTGCGGCATCCCGCGCACCCACATGTGATCGGGAAACCAGATGGAGTGGAAACCGAGTTCTTCCGCCGCCAGAGCGCGCTCCTTGAGTAGGGAGAACGTCAGACCGACTTGGGGTTGAAACAGGGCAAATTTAATGGGGTATGCCATCTGCTCCTCCTTCTTTGCGCCAGAGACTGCTTTTCATATAGCGTGCGCGCACGGTTCGCTCTACAGCCTGCGCAGCATGGTTTTCCTCCTGACTCGTGCCGCCTACCATTGGGTAGGGAGCATATGCTATATGCCCTCCCATGGATTTCGAGCTGACGGCTGAGCAGCGCATGCTGAAGGAACTATGCCGCGACTTCGCGCGTAGGGAGATCGCACCATACGCCGATGAGTGGTTCGACGCCGAGTATTTTCCGGTCGAAGTCTTTCGCAAACTGGCCGACCTGAAACTCATGGGGTTGCTGATCCCGGAAGAATACGGCGGGACCGATGCCGGTACGGTAGCGATGGTCGCTGCCCTGGAAGAGTTGGGCAAGGTCGACCAGTCGATCGCGACCACCTTGCAAGCGCACCTCACCATCGGCTCGTTGCCGTTTCTGCACTTTGGCACCGAGGAGCAGAAACAGAAATGGCTCGTCCCCCTGGCCCGGGGAGAGCGACTAGGCGCGTTCGGCCTCACCGAACCGCAGGCTGGCTCTGATGCAGCCAACATCCAGACTACGGCTCGTCTCGAGGGAGATTATTGGGTCATTCACGGTACCAAGTGCTTCATTTCCAACGCCGGGACGCCGCTGAGTTACGGGTTGGTCGCCCTCACGACCACAGGGAAGGGTGAGGACGGCAAGAAACGCTATAGCGCCTTTATTATCCCCAAAGGCACCCCTGGCTACACGATCGGCAAGCCGTATAAGAAGATCGGCTGGCACATGGTCGATACGCGCGAGCAGGTGTTTGACAACGTACGGGTGCCGCGCGATCACCTCCTCGGACAGGAAGGGACAGGGCTGCGGGCCTTTCTGCAAACGCTCGAGTGTGGCAGGATCTCCGTGGCCACTCTTGGACTGTCACTGGCAGAGGCGTGTCTGGAGATGGCCTTGCAGTATGCCTCGGTGCGCAAAACCTTCGGTAAACCGCTGACGTCGCACCAAGCGATTCAGTTCAAGCTGGCAGATATGGCCACGCAGACAGAAATGGCCAGGCTCATGGTGTACCGGGCTGCCTGGTTGCGCGATCAGGGAAGGCCGTATGCCAAAGAAGCGGCGATGGCCAAGCTGGCTGCGTCGGAGATCGCTGTGAGAGCAGCGGAAGAAGCGGTGCAGATCCACGGCGGCTATGGCTATACACGGGAATATCCTGTCTCTCGCTTTTACCTGGACTCGAAGATCTTGACGATCGGCGAAGGGACGAGTGAGGTACAGCGCATGGTGATCGCCCGCCAGCTCGGATGCTGATCGGTGAGACGGCGCGTGCGTTCTTCGGTATACAGAAGGAGAAGGATCGGAGACGATGACACTTCCGTACTTTGACCTGACGGGAAAAACCGCGATTATCACCGGAGGCAGTAAAGGGCTGGGCGAGCAAATGGCATACGCGCTGGCAGAAGCGGGCGCTGACGTTGCCGTAGTGAGCCGTACGCAGGCGGATTTAGACCGGGTTGCTGCTGCCGTGCATGCCGCCACCGGTCGCAAAGCGATTGGCGTGGCTGCAGACGTCACCAAGGAGTCGGATATTGTCGCCATGGTGCAGCGTGTGATGGCCGAGTTTGGCAAGATCGATATCCTCATCAACAATGCCGGCATCGGTGGGACGACGCCAGTCCTGGAGCTGACGGAAGAGGAGTGGGATCGCTTCATGAATCTCAACCTCAAAGGACCGGTCCTCTGCTCCAAGCACGTCGGCGCTGAGATGATCAAACGGAGGCAAGGGAATATCATCAACGTCTCCTCTCTTTTCTCCAAGATTGTCGCCCGTTACATGAGCGCCTATGCGGCTACCAAGGCTGCCCTGGTGTCGTTTACCCGCACGCTCGCGTTAGAGTGGGCGCGCTATAACATCCGGGTAAACGCACTCTGCCCAGGGTATTTCGAAACTCCCATGAACCGAGACTTCTGGCAGACCAAGGGAGGACAAGGGATCATTGAGAAGATACCGATGCAGCGGATCGGCGACCCGAAAGAGATCAAACCGGCTATCATCTTCTTGGCATCGGACGCCAATACATTCATGACCGGCTCGACATTGTTCGTCGACGGCGGGCACAGTTTGGTAGGGTAGGCGGTCAGCAAGCGAGGAAGGAAGTCTGCTGGAGTCGTACACCTGTGAGCGAGGAGAATGACTATGGAACCCTGGCAATACAAGTACAAAGACAAACTCATCTCTGCCGAGGCGGCAGCCAAGCTGGTCAAATCCGGCGATCTCGTGCGCCTGCATATCGGAAAGCCACCGATCCCGATTCTCAAGGCCCTGGCTAAACGCAAGGGGGAGATCGAAAACGTGACGCTGATCCAGTGTTATCCGCTCTACAACCATCCCATCTGGAATGAGCCGGGATATGAAGAATCCTTTCACCTGGTGGTCGACTACGTCGGCGCCGGCTGTCGGCAGGGCATGCAAAAGCACTACGTCGATTTTTTGCCGGTCGACTACCCGCAATACGCCAAGCAGCTCGAGGACGGACGCACGAACACCTGGGAGCCCGATGTGTTCTTCGGCGTCGTCTCGCCGCCGGACGAGAAGGGGTATTGCAGCTTCGGCAATGCCCTTTGGTACAACAAGGACGTCGCCAAGAATGCAAAACTCTTTGTGGCCGAGGTCGATCCCACTTTCATCCGCACGCACGGGGATAACTGGATCCATGTGTCGGAGATCGATTACCTCGTCGAGGAGACAGAACCCTTTCCCCTCGGGACGCCACCCCCACCAGAAGAGGAGCGCGGCACCTTGGAAGTGATCGGCGAGTTTGCGGCCTCGCTCATTCGCGATGGCGACACAGTGCAGATGGGCATCGGGGCCATCTCAGAATCGATCGGCTATTTTCTCATGGAGAAAAACGACTTGGGCATTCACTCCGAGTTGATGACGGTCACCCATGTGGAACTGGTGAAACGTGGCGTCGCCACCGGCAAGTACAAAACGCTCCACAAGGGGAAAGCGGTCGCTGCCATGGTGGTCGGCGCAGCCGACCTGCAGTTCGTCGATAACAATCCTGCCTTTGAGCTCTACAGCGTGCTCTATACCAATGCCATCCCGACGATTGCTGCTCAGTACCATCAGGTCGCCGTCAACAGTACGCTCGCCATCGACCTCACTGGTCAGGCAGCAGCAGAGTCGATCGGACCACAGATGTATTCGGGCATCGGCGGCCAGATGGCATTCATGATGGGAGCGATGTACTCCAAGGGAGGACGTTCGATCATGGTGTTACCCTCGACGGCGAAGAAGGGGCAGGTCTCGCGCATCGTCCCGCTGCTGGAACCCGGCAGTACGATTACCACCCCGCGGCAATATATGGACTTCGTCGTCACCGAGTTCGGCATTGTCAATTTACAGGGCAAAACCCAGCGGCAGCGGGCCGAAGCCTTGATCAGCATCGCCCATCCCGATTTCCAACCCGAATTGCGGCGGCAGGCAAAGAAGCTGTTTTGGCCCTAGTGTCTGGGGACTGTTCCTGCAGAGACCGGTGCGATGCTCTATTTTGCTGTGCTCATGGTGTGTATGTGGTGTTCTGCCGTGTGGGCCCATTCACTGGCTGAGATCGCCGGTGCCCCTGCGGCCTTTGCGCAACAGACCGTGCGCGTGAGGGGGGTAGTCGACGATGTGGTCACACGCTATGGTGAGACGCCCTATACCATCCTCGCCCTGAGCGACGAAGAAGAGACCGTACTCTCTGTATTCGCCTGGGGCATTCCCCCGTGCAAGTTGGGCGATGTGTGTCAAGTCACCGGCACTGTCGTGACTCAGAAAGTGATCGATACCCATCATTTAGGCCTGGCCGTCGAGGCGGACACGGTCGAGCAAGTGGCTGAAGCGGAGTACAAGAAAGCTGGACCCGTCTTTGCGAAGAAAAAGAAGATGGGCAATACCCGGGTCGGCAAGTACCTGCAGGGCTTTTCCCTGTTTCCCTGAAGTGTTGGCTGCGCCCTCTCCAGGCGCAGGACTAACCCCTTTCTTTGCCATTGGGGAGGAGAGACAGAGGGAAGGAGCGTGTCGCCTCCACTCTCTGCCTCTCTCCTCTCGTGGGAGAGAAAGGAGTAGCCCTAACCCACCAGTACCTCGTTTGCATGCATGGTGTCGAGATACTCGCGCACGGCTTGGATCTTGCCATCCCGTACTTCGATGAGGAAGTGGTACAAGTTGTTGTAGACCTTGCCGTTGGCGAGTTCGCCGTACGACTCGGCTTCGAGCGCGACCCGATCCCCTTCAGCAGTGATTCCCTTTGGCGTGATCTTTAAGCCCTTGGGCATAGCGGCGCCGATGCCTTTTACTAGTTCGGCAAACTGGGCTTTGCTTTTCGTGCCGGCCAGGGGGAATTTGTCTGGCTTGCCGGCAACCCACCAGGTTGCGTTCTCTGCCATCATGGCGAGGGCGTCGTCGAATTTCCCCGCCGAAAAGTTCTCGAAGAAATCGAGAACGAGCTTCTTGTTGGCTTCTGCACTCATGCGGCACCTCCTTTGCGCAACTTCCTCGGGTTGCGCGGGCGAGAGCTAGTCTTCCCGCTTTATAGTGGACTTGCTTAAGGAAGCAAGGGGCTGGGGACTAGGGATTGGTGACATGTCTCCTTAATCCCTCATACCCGACACCTCGTACCCAGTGCCCACTCCCTACCATTTCGCTACAGTGACCGCGCCTTCGGAGGCGGATGACACCGACGCCGCGTACTTGGCGAACACACCCGTGGTGTACCGTGGTGCCGGTGGGCGCCAGTGGGCCAAGCGCGCCGTGATTTCTGCCTCGGAGAGTTCGACATCCAAGCGCCGTGCGTTAATGTCGAATACAATCATGTCCCCTTCACGCACGGCAGCGATCGGTCCGCCGACTGCCGCCTCGGGGGCGACGTGTCCGGCCATCAGTCCTTTTGTTGCTCCACTGAACCGTCCATCGGTTAGCAGCGCCACAGACTCGCCCAGTCCTTCTCCGACGATAGCCGCAGTGACTCCCAGCATCTCCCGCATCCCTGGACCGCCTTTCGGGCCTTCGTACCGGATGACCACTACATCGCCGGGGCGAATCTGGCCGCGGGTGACGGCAGCCATGGCGTCTTCTTCGCGGTCGAAGACGCGGGCCGGGCCGCGCTGATAGAGACGCTCGTGTCCGGCCATTTTGACGACGCAGCCCTCGGGTGCCAGGTTGCCGTGTAAGATCACCAAGCCGCCGGTCGGTTTGAGCGGATTCACGAGGGGTCGGATGACATCCTGCCCCGGGGTTTCCACCGCCTTCGCAGCCTCCGTGGCGAGGGTCTGGCCGCTCGCCGTCAACTGTGAGCCATCGACCAGTCCGGCTGCAACAAGCCGTTGGGCGATCAGTTGGATGCCTCCCGCACGGTCGACATCGACCGCAACATATCTCCCCCCGGGTTTAAGGTCGGCAATGAGTGGAGTGCGGGTGCTGATCGTGTCGAAGTCGTCGATCGACAATGGCACCTCAGCCTCACGGGCCAGGGCGAGCAGGTGCAGCACGGCGTTGGTGGAACCACCCGTAGCGGCCACACAGGCAATCGCGTTCTCAAACGCTTTGCGCGTTAAGATGTCCCGGGGGCGGATGTTCTTGCGTAGTAGGTCCATGACCAATTGCCCACAGCGCACGGCCACGTCGTCTTTGCGCGGGTCCACAGCCGGGATGCTAGCGGTGCCCATCGGCGACAGGCCGATGAACTCCATGACCGTGGCCATCGTATTGGCAGTATACTGACCGCCGCAGGCACCGGCTCCGGGACAGGCGAGGTTCTCGATCGCCTGAAGTTCTTCATCGGTGATCCGCCCGGCGGCGTTCGCACCGACCGCCTCGAAGACGTCTTGGATAGTAATAGCGCGCCCCTGGTAGTGTCCGGGGGCGATTGACCCACTGTACAGGATGAGGCTAGGAACATTGAGACGGGTCAAAGCCATAGCGGCAGCAGGGATCGTTTTGTCGCAGCCGACGATCACCACCATGGCGTCGAACATGTAGCCGCGGCCGACCAGCTCGATCGAGTCGGCGATGACCTCGCGGCTAATCAGCGACGCCTTCCTGCCCTCGGTGCCCATGGCGACACCGTCGCTGATCGAGATGGTGTTGAATTCCATGGGAGTTCCGCCAGCTGCGCGGACGCCCTCTTTAACCTTGGCGGCTAAGCGCCGCTGGTTGAAGTTACACGGCATGGTCTCGATCCACATATGGCCGACACCGACGAGCGGGCGGGCGAGATCCTCGTCCGTGAAACCAATCGCCTTCAGCATCGCGCGGGCTGGTGCACGATCCCGTCCCTCGGTAATGATGTGACTCCAGTGTTTGGGGTGAAACGCCATAGCAACCTCCTTCGCTGAGGGGTTCTATACTCTGCCAGCGCCAACAAACGCAAGTCTGCCCCCATCGCTTTTGCTGCAACAGCGCCGGACATCCTTCCTCTTGATTGCTCGAGCCAGGATCGCTATACCAGACTCAAAAGTAAAAAATGTAAACTCAATGATACAGGAGTGGCACCATGAGCACAGCGCCAAATGGATCCCTGTTAGCCTCCTACGACAACATCATTGATGCGGATGGGCACATCTTGGAGCCGCCGGATCTGTGGGAGAAGTATATCGATCCCCAGTTCCGCGATCGCGCGCTGCGCATTCGCCTGAATGAGGAAGGGATCGAGTATCTGGAGATCGACGGCCGGCCGTCGCGCTTTTTTAACATCAAAGCCTTTACGCTGCTTGGGGGCATGGGCCGCTCGCAAGAGGAGCTCGTAGCGACCATGAAGACGAAACGCTACGTAGAAGCGGCACCGTTCGGGTCGATGGATCCCAAAGAGCGAGTTCAACTGCTCGATCGCGAGGGTATGCGCGCGGCGATTCTCTACCCCAGCCTCGGTCTCACCTGGGAGTGCGAAGTCGAAGACCCAGAGCTGGCGATGGCCTATTGCCGCGCCTACAACCGCTGGATTGTCGATTTTTGCGCCGACTCCGGTGGTCGGTTAGTGCCGATCGCGCATATTTCGCTGGGTGACGGCCAGGAGGCGGCGGCCGAGTTGGAGCGGGCAGTACGGGCAGGGTGCAAAGGGGCCTTTGTGGCGCCCTTTACCATCACCATGAAGGCGCATGCCCATCCGGATTACGACCCCTTCTGGGCCAAAGCGCAAGAACTGGGGGTCCCTGTCGGGATCCATCCGATGGCCGAGCACCCGAGCAAGCGGGTATACCAGCGCTTCAAAGATATGAAGTGGGCCGACTGGTACCACAACGTCCTGGGTGGTCAAGGTCCGCAGCAGGCGTTTTTCGTGCTCTTCCAGTATGGGTTGTTCGACAGATTCCCCCAGGTTAAGGTCGTGCTGTTGGAATCTGGGGCTGGCTGGATCGGAGCTGCGCTCGACCGTATGGATACGACCTACGAAACCGCCTTGGGCAAGTCAGTACCGCTCAAAGAGAAGCCGAGCTACTATTTCAAACGGCAGTGCTGGATCTCCGGCGACCCTGACGAAACGGCTTTATCGTTGATCGTTGAGCACGTGGGGAATGATCGGTTCTTCTGGGCAACCGACTTCCCTCACTTCGATCACCCTGGGAATTACCTCGAAGCGCTAGAAAATCTCGTCCGACCGTTGTCGGAAACCGCGCGGCGGAATTTGCTGGGTGACAGCGCGGCGCGCGTGTACGGGATATAGCGGGGAGCAGTCAGCAAAGGGCAGGAGATGGGGAGGGGCCTCCAGTCAGGGAGGCTTTTTTGTCGGGACAAAGGAGGGAGCTCGATGCTCGAAACCTTGGCATATGGCTATGGTTTGCTCGAAGGGCCGCGGGTTGATAAGGCAGGGCATCTCTATTTTAGTGATGTGACCAATGGTGGGGTCTATCGCCGCGCCCCGGACGGCACGGTTGTGACGGTGGTGCCGCGTCGCCGGGGGGTTGGTGGCATTGTGCTCCACGCCGATGGTGGGGTCGTCATCTCGGGCAAGAATATCTGTCATGTCAAAGAAGGAGCGACTCGCATCCTCTTCCAGCGTGACGACATCCCCGGGTTTAACGATTTGTTCACTGATAGTGAGGGACGTGTGTATGCCGGCTCGCTCCGTTCTGACCCCTTCAAGGAAGGACCGCGCGTGCCCGGCGAGCTGTGGCGCATCGATGGGGAGGGGCAAGTCGTCCTCCTG
Source organism: Candidatus Binatia bacterium (assembly GCA_025057295.1). Taxonomy (GTDB): domain Bacteria; phylum Desulfobacterota; class Binatia; order Bin18; family Bin18; genus JANWXO01. The sequence continues at coordinate 19,775 of JANWXO010000022.1, forward strand.
TACGGCGACGTCGGGCTGACCAACGGGATCGGCTTCTCGCCGGATGGTCGGACGCTGTATCATGCCGATAGCGCCGGGCCGCATATTATCGTGCACGACGTCGCTCCGGACGGGACGATGCACAACCGGCGTGTGATTGCTCACATGTCCGGCGGTATGATTCCTGACGGGCTGGCGGTGGACGAAGCGGGCTGTATTTGGGTTGCGGTGTACGGCGGTGGCTGTGTCGTGCGCTATAGCCCTGAGGGGAGAATGGACCGCAAGATCGACGTTCCGGCGAAGGCGGTCACCAGCCTTTGCTTTGGTGGAGCAGACCGGCGTGACCTGTACATCGTCACCGCAGACAACACAGAAGACCCGGAACACAAAGGTACGATTTTCCGCACCCGCGTCGATGTCCCGGGGCTTCCGGCGCCGCTGGCGCGAGTGTAGGGTGTTGAAAGGGTTTCTTCTGGAGGACTAGGTGCTGTACAAAGCAAGGAACCACATATATCTGAACTGGTTTTCCCGAAGAGTATCGGTTGCCTTTCAAGCTGAACATCGCGTGCGCTTGTGTCAGGAGAATCCAGAGTGACGGCTCGAGCTGACGGTGCACCTCCGATAGAAGCCTCCCCAGGCGGTGGGGCCACAGCGCAACGCTGTGCCGGCAAGGGGCATGATCACTCCCTGGTGGTGGGCTGTGCGTACGGTGCCGCATTGATCCTCTTCTTTCTCTGGGTTAAGGTGAGCAGCGAGGAACGGCGCCAAGCATGTCGATTATCGAAATTCTCGAACGCTTTCCCCCGGAGTTGCGTCAGCCTTTGGCACAGTTGCTTGATGCGTTGAAGGAGGAATGGGGCGTCAAGCGAGTTGATATTGAGGACTTAAAGGCCATCGTGCGCGACTTGGCCCAGGCGCAGCAGCGGACCGAGGCGCGGGTAGAAGAGTTAGCGCAGGCGCAGAAAGAGCTAGCAGAGGCGCAGCGGCGGACCGAGGCGCGGGTGGAGGAATTGGCGCAAGCGCAGTTGCGGACCGAGGCGCGGGTAGAAGAGTTAACCCAGGCACAAAAAGAGTTGGCTGAGGCCCAGACGCGGTTTGCTCACATCCAGCAACGGCAGGCCGAAGAGCTTGCCGCATTTCGTCGTACCTTTGACGCCAAAGTTGGCGGTCTAGGAGCACGCTGGGGGCTACAAAGCGAGGAGGCGTTTCGCCAAGGCATGCGGGCGATCTTGCGCGAGGTCGGGTTTGTAACCGAACGCTTTCTCGATTTTGATACGGCAGGGGAGGTGTTTGGCTATCCAGAATATATCGAGCTCGATGTGGTAGTGAAGAACGGGAAGGTGATAGTCGTGGAGATCAAATCTTCCCTAGATAAAGGCAATGCCTACCTATTCGAACGCAAAGCGACGTTTTACACACGCAAGACTGGCCGCCAAATCGACCGGAAAATAGTCGTGACTCCCTACGCTGACCGTCGCGCCCTGGAAGTAG
>JANWXO010000230.1 GCA_025057295.1 Candidatus Binatia bacterium
TCGAACGTCACATTTTCCACATGCTTTTGCACCTCCTGCAAATAGCGGTAGGAATCGTCTTCCCGTTGACTTGCGGTCGGTGCCGCGGCGCGCACCATGGCAGAGACACTGTGGAAATAGTTGGTGAGGCTCGGCTCGACGTCGCGTCGGACAGCAGCCAAGTCGTCCCCTGGATAGAGGAAAAACATAGCGGACACATCAGGGTGCGGCGGGGAATAACTGCGCAAGGGCGTGTTGCTTTCTTCCCAGGCACAACGGTACCTGGCCACCTGCTCGAACATGCGTGGCAGCGGGTTGGTGACCGACGCGACGAAGATCGCGTAGTGTTCTTGCCCGGCGAACACCGCGGTGTCCGGACTGTTGGCCGCCACACGCAGCGGCGGATGAGGTTTCTGCAAAGGCTTGGGGACGACGCTGGTATGCGGCACCTGATAATATTTGCCCTGGTACGAAAACGCCTCGCTCGTCCACGCCTGCAGAATAATATCCAGCGCCTCTTCGAAGCGCGCGCGGCTCTCTTCACGCGGGACATTAAAGCCGCTGAAGTGGAGGGGGATAGCCCCGCGGCCCACGCCGAACTCCAAGCGGCCGTTGCTGAGGATATCGACCGTGGCACCATCCTCGGCACAGCGCAAGGGGTGCCAGAGGGGGAGTAAGTTGACGGCGATGCCGAGGCGAATCCGTCGTGTCTTCTGAGCGGCGGCAGTAGCGACGATCAGAGGCGAGGGCATGATGGAAAACGACTTGAAGAAGTGGAGCTCTGCCAGCCAGGCACAGTCGAAGCCGAGCGCGTCGGCATGGATGATCTGCTCGAGAGTTTCTTGGTAGCGAACCAGTTCGGACTGGGTATCGGCGCACGGCATCTGGTAGAAAAGGCCAAACTTCACGAGTCCCTCCTTGTCGATCCTGCCAGCTCCTGCAGGGCACGTTTTGTATTTCCTCACCGTCTTCCTTGAGCACGTGGATGTCACCTCTGTCAAGCGGTGGAAAGGCTGTCGGAGGCGAGTGGCTCTGTGCAGGGGAGCGGAGTTGGAGTATAGTGCCGGGACCGTTAGATAAGGAGGGAAGACGATGGCCGATAAAACCGACTACGAGAAGGGGCTAGAGATCCGCAAAAAACTGAGCGGTAAACGCTTCGGCAAAGCCAGCAGCGCGCTCGCCGAACTCGCGCCAGATCTCGAGGAGATGCTCAATGAGGTGGTCTTTGGTCGCGTGTGGACGCGGCCGGGCCTCGAGTTGAAGATGCGGAGTGCCATCACCATTGCCGCGCTCACCGCCCTTCAACGTCTCCCGCAGCTCAAAACCCATATCGCCAACGGTCTCAACGCAGGTCTGAGCAAACAGGAAATCATCGAGATCTTGATCCACATGGCCTTCTACGCCGGCATACCGACGGCGGTCAACGCCTTTCAGCTGGCGAAAGAAGTGTTCGAGGAGGAAGGGGTGTGATGGCGGAATTCCACGCCAGAACTGAGGGACTGCGTAACCGAATCGGCCTTTGGTGAACAGCCGCATCGACGCGTCGGGGAAAAGGAGGGAGCATGGCTTGGCCTGTGCGGTACAAGGTCGTCGGGCTGTTGATGCTGAGTACGATCATTAATTACCTCGATCGGGTCAATATCTCGGTAGCGGCACCGGATATCATGCAGCAGACCGGGTGGGACAAAGCCCAATTTGGGCTGGTGTTGTCCGCGTTTTTATGTGGCTATGCCCTGTTCCAATTCCCGGGCGGGGTGATCGCCGATCGCTGGAGTGCCCGCAAGGTGTTGGGGTTATCGTGCTTGGGGTTTTCCTTTTTCACCGCCCTGACGCCGCTCGGCCAGAATAGTTTTCTCGTCATGCTGGTCATGCGCTTCTTAGTGGGAGCGTGCGAATCGATCAGTTTACCCGCTCTCGCGTCGTTCAACGCGCGGTGGGTACCGCGGCAGGAGTTCGGGCGTGCGCAGATGGTGAGTATTTCGGGCACGTCCATTGGACAGATGCTCGCTTATCCTACCACCACCGCCATTATCGAAGCGTTTGCCTGGCCGATGGTGTTCTACGTGAACGCCGCCGTGGGGTTTGTCTGGATGGCTGTGTGGTTGCTCTATACCACCGATACTCCACGTGAGCACCCCGCTATCAGCCCAGCAGAACTGCGCCATATCGAAGATCAGCGCCTATCGACTACTGCCCGACAGACTTTACCGTTCTGGACTATCGTGACTGCTCCCTCCGTTCTCTTGCTCTGCCTCACCTACATGCTGTACGCCTTCATCGCGTGGATCTTTATCTTGTGGTTTCCGACCTACTTGGTCGAGGCACGTGGGTTTTCTCGCATGGAAATGGGTATCATCGGTATGCTCCCGACCTTTGGCAGTTTCCTCGGTATGCTGTGCGGAGGAGTGGTGTCGGACTGGTTACTGCGCCGCGGATACAGCGCGCGGGTGGCACGCGCCCGTTTCCCCGGCGTGTGTGTCGGGCTGGCGATGCCGTTGCTCGTTGGTGGCGTGCTGGTGCCCTCGGCCACGCTGTCGGTGGCCTGCTTCGTTCTGTTCTATTTCATCTTCTCCCTCGCGGTGGCGGGCTACTGGACCATGCCGCTCGAGCTGGGGCCGCGAGCGGTTGGGGCAGTTGGTGGAATTATGAACACTTCCGGCAACTTCGCTGGGATCTTTGGCCCCCTGGTGGCTGGATTCATTATTGCCCAGACCGGTAGCTGGGTGACGCTTTTCTATGTAGCAGCGGCCTGCGGCCTCGTCAGCAGTGCGATTTTTACCTTCCTGGTGCGTACCGAGCCGATTCGCGTGGCCGGGATCGCTCCGGCTGCAACAGGGGAGCAGACCCAGGTCGGCGTCGGGTTGGGCCACTAAGAAGGCCTTGTGGAGGGCACCCGAGGAATAGTGCAGCTGGATATAAAGACCTCGATCGAACGACTGTGCGTCATCCGGGTGTGCCGTGTGAGCTATGGCCCTCTACTTACAAGCAAGGCCGTTCGTCCTTGGTAAGGGGTGCGTGTGCTGTCGAAAGGAGGGCGACGTACAGGTCACTTTGGTCGTCCGTAGTCTTGTCACGTAGCGAACCTGAGTGCACACACGTGCAGGGCGGTCCGCACCCTCTCCTGCAAGTCCAGTTCTGATAAGAGATGGGCTACGCTCCTGCTTCGTGCGCTACCGTTTCTGCTACCCGCGCTTTCACCTCGATCGGTGTAGGGACCACGAACAGATAGAAGACGACGAAAGAGACAGAGGCGAATCCTGCAGCCACCAAAAACGGCAGAGCCCAGTTGCCGGTCGCGCTAACGAGAAATCCTGCCGTCATCGGGCCGAAGATGCCGGCGCAGTTGCCCGAACCGTTCATCACGCCGGAGATTGCGCCGACGAGTTTCGGGTTGAGCTCGAGTGGGACGGCCCAGTACCCGCCACCGGCGATATTCATGAGGAAGAGATAGATGGCAAAGCACGCTACCGACGCGCCGCTCCAAGGCACGAGAACGGCAGCCGCGAGGAAGGGGATACCCAGGGCGATGCACAACGCCGGCCCTTGGGCGCGGGCGAAACGCACGCTGTACCCGCGGCGCAAGAGGAGATCGGAAAACACACCACCACTCACCAGTCCTGCAAAACTGGCGATCGTTGGGATCATGCCGATCCAGCCCATCTCTTGCATGGAGAAACCGCGTACCTTCACCATGTAGGTCGGCAACCACAACACGATCATCCACAGGCCGTAAATCAAACAGAGGTAAGAGAAAGAAAGGAGCAACACCTGGGGCTCTTTCAGGACCGCCCAGGGTGAGATGGTCGCACGCGGGTGGGGGGCGAGATGCGTGTTGATGTCCTGCAGTTCTGCTGCAGTGATCTTGGGATGCTCTGCTGGTGTGTTGGTGGCGAACAAGAGCCACGCTAGCAGCCACACCCCGCCGATCAGCGCGTTGACATAGAACGCCATTGGCCAGGAGAAAGTCAGCACCAGCCAGGTGGTGAGCGGGTACGATACCGCCTGCCCGAGGTAGGCACCGGCGATACTCAGCGTTTGCGCCCGGCTGTATTCATGGCGCGGAATCCAGCGGGAGTTGAGAGAAGCGTAGGCGGGGAAGCTGACCGACTCGAACATGCCGACGCAGAAGCGGATGGCCAGCATGAGGCCGAAGGCGAGACCGCCCAGGGGGGTCAGCGCGGTAAAGAGAGAAAACCCTACACATGCCCAGGCAAGCACCCGGCAGGCGTTCCAGCGGTCGGCGATAATCCCGCCAGGAAACTGGAATAACGTATAGCCGGCGAGGAAGGCGGAAAAGATGACCCCGAACTGGGCCTCGTCCCAGCCGAGCGCCGGCATCATCACCGGTGCAGCAACGGAGATGTTCACCCGGTCGGCGTAGTTGATCATGCTTCCGGCGGTCAGCAGGCCGACCAGTTTGTAACGGACAGGCCAGGCCATCAGCCCCTCCTTTTGGTTGGCGTGGTGGCAGATCAGCGCATTCTAGCCCACCAGTGCAGAGCGGGTCAAAGGAGCAGAGGAGAGAACCAGTAGCGTCGTGCGATGTTTGCTGATAGCTGAGGAATCATTGCTGAGGGCTTGCTGGAGGTGCGATGTTCTACGGTGCCTGTCTCGCGCTGACGTCCGCCATATTGTGGGGGACGATCCCGGTACTCGTGCGTAAGGGGCTAGCGCACGCAAATGCTTCGGTCGCGGTCCTATTGGGATTGCTCGCCAGTGTGCCGCTGCTCGTCTTGGTGTTTGTGGTGTACCCTCGCTCCGTGGCGGAGGTAGTGACTCTACAAGCAGCGTTCTGGTTTGCCGCCGTCGGTATCATGGGACCTTGCTTAGGGCGCGTGTTTAACTACCTCGGGGTGGCGCGCCTGGGGGCGGCCCGGGCAACCCCGCTGATCAACTCCTCCCCGCTCTTTACCACCGTGTTCGCGTTGGTATTTTTGGGCGAGCAGATCACCCTCAAGCTGCTGTTGGGAGTGCTCTGCATTGTTGCTGGAGTAGGCGTCTTGACCGGGCAGCAACGGATATGAGTGTACGCGATGTATGCTTTCCTTTGCTCGCGGCGTTGTGCTACAGCACCAATCCGATCCTGATTAAGCTCGGGTTGCGCAGCAGTAACGAGCCACTGCTGGGCGCGGCGATCGGTATGGTAACCAGCACGGTCGTGTACGGGGTGTACTGTCTGCTGAGCGGGCAGGTGCGTGAGGTCTGGACCGTGCCGTGGCGGGCAGGCTGGTACTTTGCCTTTGCCGGGATTAGCTCGACACTCGGGGTATTCACCTTCTTTGCTGCGCATCAACACATCCCTGCTGCGGTAGTAGCGCCGCTCACCGCCACTGCGCCGCTGG
>JANWXO010000231.1 GCA_025057295.1 Candidatus Binatia bacterium
AACCTGACGTATACGGTCATGAGTAAACGGAAACTCCTTCAGCTCGTCGAGCAGGGGCATGTCAAGGGGTGGGATGATCCACGCATGCCGACGCTGCGGGGGTTACGCCGGCGCGGCTATACACCGGAGGCGATCCGCAATTTTTGTGAGCGGATTGGCGTGGCGAAACGCAACAGCTTGGTAGATATTGCCATGCTGGAACACGAGATTCGCGAAGATCTGAATAAACGTGCCCCGCGTGTGATGGTGGTGTTACGCCCGCTCAAGGTGGTGATTGACAACTACCCAGAAGGCCAGGTCGAAGAGCTCGAGGCAGTGAACAACCCTGAAGACCCCGGCATGGGCACGAGAAAGGTACCGTTCTCCCGCGTGCTCTACATCGAGCGCGACGATTTTCGCGAGGACCCGCCACCCCAATTCTTCCGCCTTGCGCCTGGGCGGGAGGTCCGGCTCCGCTACGCCTATATCGTCAAATGTGTGAAGGTCGTCAAAGACCACCAGAGCGGTGAAATCCTGGAATTGCACTGCACTTATGATCCAGAAACGCGCAGCGGGGGACGGGCAGAGCATCGCAGGGTCAAGGCCACCCTACATTGGGTCTCGGCAGCCCACGCCCTGCCGGTTGAAGTACGGTTATACGATCACCTGTTTACCGTGCCGGACCCTAGTGAGGTGGAAGATTTCACCACCGTGCTGAATCCGCAGTCGCTGACGGTCCTCACCGAGTGCCGTGCCGAACCGAGCTTGGCTAAGGCGACGGTGGGGAGTTTTTACCAGTTCGAGCGCCAAGGCTATTTCTGTGTTGACCCGGATTCAGCGGAGGGTCAATTGGTCTTCAACCGCACCGTTTCCTTACGGGATGTGTGGGCAAAGCTCGAAAAGGCCCAGCAGGCGCCGGCACGTGTCTGAGCGAGACCTCCGAGTCCGTCCTGCAGGCGGGAACGTCCCCGACGGGATTTGAACCCGTGTTGCCGGCGTGAAAGGCCGATGTCCTAGGCCGAGCTAGACGACGGGGACGTGACAGTCGTGCAAGCAAGCAGCGAGGTCGTTGCTCAGCTCCGTAATCCACTCGTGTGGAGCAAGGCTCCAAGACAAAGCAACTCCTAGCTGCGAAATTCTGGAGTGAGCCGCCCGGGACTCGAACCCGGGACCCTCTGCTTAAAAGGCAGATGCTCTACCGCCTGAGCTAGCGGCTCAGCACCTGATGCGGTAGGGGCACCATAGCTGATGCATGTACAGAACTCAAACCCCTCCTCCCCTGGCGTTGATTCTGCCGCTGCCCCCTGTTAGCGTGACGCTATGAATGAGGTGCGATCTCGGTTTGCGCCGAGCCCCACTGGGTATCTCCATATTGGCGGGGCACGGACAGCGCTGTTTGCTTTTCTGTACGCTAAACAGCACGGCGGGACGTTCGTCTTGCGGATCGACGACACCGACCGGCAACGTTCTACACAGGAGTACCTGGAAGACATCTTGGATGCTTTGCGTTGGCTCGACATCCAGTGGGATGAAGGTCCGTATTTTCAAAGTGAGCGCGTGGGGGTGTACCAGGCGGCAGCAGAGCGATTGCTGCGCGAGGGGAAAGCGTATCGCTGCTATTGTTCGCCCGAAGAACTGGAGGCCAAGCGGCAGGCGGCGATGGCAGCGGGGCGCAAGCCCGCATACGATGGGACGTGTAGAGATTATCACCCCTTTCCTGGAGATACGCGATCCTTTACCGTGCGCTTTAAAAGTCCGCGCGTGGGGGAAACGGTACTGGAAGATGTGATCAAAGGGAGGATCGTATTTCAGAATCACGAGCTCGACGATTTAATCCTCGTGCGCTCCGATGGCATGCCGACGTACAATTTCTGCTCGGTCGTCGACGACGTGGAGCTGCGTATCTCTCACATCGTACGTGGCGATGACCACGTGGCCAATACGCCTCGACAGATTCTGCTCTTCCAGGCCCTCGAGGCGCCGCTGCCGTCTTTCGCCCATTTGCCACTGATTTTGGGGCACGACCGCGCTCCGCTCAGTAAGCGGCATGGCGCGACCGCGGTGCGTGCCTACCGTGAACTGGGCTATCTACCCGACGCCTTGGTCAACTTTTTGGCCCGATTGGGATGGGCATATGGCGACCAAGAGATTTTCTCCCGTGCAGAACTGCTGGCGAAGTTTCGTTTGGAGGATGTGGGCAAATCAGCGGGGATTTTCAATGCGGAAAAATTGCAGTGGCTCAATTTTCATTACTTGAAAGAACGTCCCCCCGCGCAGCTGGCGCAGGAAGTGAAACCCTTCATCGTGCGTAAGGGCTACCAGCTCCCCGGCGATGATGCATGGCTTGCACGCATGGTGGCAACCCTGCAGACGCGGGCAAAGACGCTGGTCGAATTGGTCGAGCTCGCCCATTTTTATCTCAGCGACGAACTGGCGTACGATCCGAAAGCGGTGAAGAAATTCCTGACTCCGGAGACGTTGCCGTTGGTACGACAGATCTATAGGCGTCTGGCCGCCTTACCGGTATGGAATGAACAGGGAATCGAGCAGGCCTTTGCCGAGGTGATGCGAGAGGCCCAGTGCCCGTTAGGCAAAGTTGCTCAGCCTGTCCGTGTAGCATTAACCGGAGGGACAGTGAGTCCAGGCATCTTCGAGGTGATTGCGGTACTAGGGCGCGAACGTACTCTCGCACGCCTGGCTCGTGCCCTTTCCCCTTCTGAGCAAGAAACCCTACAACCAGCCTCGCAGCCTTGACTTCCTGCGGGGGTGCGTTTATGGTGGAGGTCCACTGAGGAGTAGGCTAATTGGCAAGCCACCTGACTCTGGATCAGGCGATTGCAGGTTCGAGTCCTGCCTCCTCAGCTTCTCTTGTGTGTCGGTCCCATCGTCTAGCGGTTAGGACACCGGCCTCTCACGTCGGTAACACGGGTTCGAGTCCCGTTGGGACCACTGCGACTGGCCTTCGCCCCTGCCTCTCTGCAGCACCTTCAGGGCTTGATTCCCTATTTCTAGGATTCTTATAATGATGACACGGCGTTGCAGTAGCATTGGCGGTGGCGAAAGGTAACTCGGATTTGATGCACGACCACTCCACACGTGCGCCCGTCGGGAGTGGACCCTACGGTTGTTCCGCTTTCTTTTTCCCAGGAAGTAGGGTAGCTACTTTCCGTTCCTGCATAGCATGGGGAATTGGGGAGAGACACAAGGGGGTGGTGGGAAAACCAGGCTCGGCAGGAAAGACGAGCAAAGGGCCCTGCCCTTTGCCATTTGGCTGAGACAGACAAAAGGAGTAACTCATGGAGGAGATTAGCCGGAGCACATTTGAGAAGCTCATTCGAGACGATCGTGCAAAGCGTGAAAGCAAGGCCTGGCGGGGAACCCTGATCGATTATCTCGAGAAGGTCAAAGAGAACCCGACCATCACTAAGCTTGCCCATAGCCGGATCTACGACATGATCGTCTCCCATGGGATGTACGATATCACCGAGTCAGACGACCCCCGTGTGAAGCGGCTGTATAAAGACGAATCCTTAAAGGTCTATAACTTCTTCAAAGATGAGTTTTTCGGCATCGAGCGCACGATTGCGCAGATCGTGCGCTACTTTCACGCTGCCTCCCTCAAGGGGGAGGAGAGCCGACAGGTCCTCTACCTCATGGGGCCGGTGGGTTCGGGAAAGAGCTCTTTGGTGGAAAAGCTGCAGCGGGGATTAGAGGGAACAGAACCGATCTATGCCATTGAAGGGTGCCCGATGTTCGAGGAGCCCCTGCATTTGATCCCACGCCACTTGCGCAAAGAGTTTGAAAAGATGTTGGGTGTGCACATCGAAGGGGATCTGTGTCCGGTGTGCCGTTTTCGCCTCAAAGATGAGTTCGGCGGGCGCTACGAAGAGGTGCCAGTCGTGACCGTAGAGTTCTCCAAACGCAACCGCCGCGGCATCGGCGTCGTGCCTCCTGTAGACCCCAACAACCAGGATACCTCTGTGCTGATTGGCTCGGAGGACATCTCCAAACTCGATCTCTACTCTGAAGGGGACCCGCGCGTGCTGGAACTCAACGGTGCCTTCAATGTCGGCAACCGTGGCATGGTGGAGTTCATCGAGGTGTTTAAGAACGAGACCGAATACTTGCACGCGATGATCACGGCCACGCAAGAGAAGTTCATTCCTGCGCCGGGACGCCACGGCACGGTGTATGTGGATACGGTCATCGTGGCGCATTCTAACGAGGCGGAATGGCAAAAATTCAAAGCCGACCACACGAATGAGGCGATTCTTGACCGCATTGTGGTGGTGAAGGTGCCCTACAATTTGCGCTTGTCGGAAGAAGTGAAGATTTACCAGAAAATCTTGCGTAACTCGGACTTCCGGGCGCACGTGGCACCGCATACGCTGGAGATGGCGTCAATGTTCGCCGTGCTGTCGCGGCTGGAGCCCACGCCGAAGTGTGATTTGATGACCAAGCTGCGGCTCTACAATGGCGAGGAGGTAGTCGAGAAAGGGCGCACGAAGAAGATCAATGTGCAGGAGTTGCGCGAAGAGGCGAAGCGCGAGGGGATGGGAGGAATCTCGACCCGCTTCATCATGAAGGCCCTCGACAATGCGCTGTCTGAGTCCGGCCGGTGCATCAACCCCATTAACGTGCGCGAAGCCCTCATCAACATGGTCAAGGATCAGGACATTCCTGACGATACGCGCAAACTCTATTTAGAATTTCTACAGGATACGCTGCACAAGGAGTACCTGGAGATCTTGGAAAAAGAGATCACCAAGGCCTTTGTCTACTCGTATCAAGAGCAGGCGGAGTCGTTGTTCCAGAACTATCTCGACCATGCTGAGGCGTACGTCAACAAGACGAAGGTCAAGGACCGCAACACGCGCGAGGAATTGCAGCCCGACGAGGGGTTCCTCAAGTCGGTGGAGGAGCAGATCGCTATCATCGGCTCGGCTGCAGAAGGCTTTCGCCAGGAGGTGATCGCCTACTTGTGGGCAGCAGCACGCCGTGGGGAGAAGGTGTCGTACCAGAGCTATGAACCTCTCAAAGAGGCGATCGAGAAGAAGCTGATGAGTTCGGTGCGTGACATTAGTCGCGTGATTACCAAGGCGCGCACGCGTGACGAAGAGCAGATGTCGAAGTACAACGCGATGGTGCAGAACCTGCTCGAACGTGGGTACTGCGAGTACTGTGTCGATGTGGTGCTCAAGTACGCTGCGAATAACCTCTGGAAGGACTAAGCCTTGTACTCAGGTCTGTCATATCCTACAGGAAAGGGGGCCGGTTGGGAGTGTAAAACTTGCATCAACCGGGTCGGTGAATACGTATGATCGAGACCATTTTTCG
>JANWXO010000232.1 GCA_025057295.1 Candidatus Binatia bacterium
ACTGGCTGGACGCTCCTGATGCCGCCAGAGAATAGGGCTGTTCCTCTTCTCGTTTCCGCTCTCACACTAGAGGCCCGCAAACACAGGGTATGCTTGCAGATACCCCATTTCGATCAACGTGGTGCGCGGGGCCCACCGTGCCAGCTCTTCGCGGATCGGTCCAGTGTCGATCGCGCGAGAAAACCCTGGCAGCCAATCATCGTGGTGACTCAGCACCACCCGGCGGGGGCGCAGCAGGGTGGCCTGCCGCGCGACGAATTGGGCCAGAGACCCTTGCACCGGTTCCCCGTCGATGTTGCCGCGACCGGCGGCGGCGAGAATGGCTACATCGGGCCTCAAGTTTTGTAAAATACCGCTCCAGTAGCCGGAAGTGTCCTGATACAGCAGCGAACCTGCGGGTGTCTCGAACAGGTAGAGCAGCGCACCGCCATCTCCGCGCGCCCCTTGCGCCGCAGCTTTGAGGTGGGCGACCACCTCGTCGCTGAGCGACCCCAGGCGGGCCCACAGCGCTTTGAGCCGTTCCTGTTGCTCCTGGTACGTCACTCCCAGTTCGCCCAAGCAGACCTGGTCGGCTGCGGGCATGGGAGACTGTGACCACACACACGAGTGCTGGCTTGGGTACACGCTCACGCTGACTTCGGAGGACAAGCGGATCTTCTCCCCTCCCGCGACCGGCAGCAGCTGCTCCGCCGGGACTCCCTGAGCCTCCATGATCCGCACCGTCTCGTAGGAACCGATAATCGTGGCACCGGTGGTGCGCGCGATCCGCTCGGCGCCGTAGAGGTGGTCAAAGTGCGAATGGCCGATCACGATCCAGTCGGCTCGGGTAATCTCGTCTATGGTGATGCCGGTGGGTTGCGCGCTCGGCACGCGATCGATGTAGGCGTCCAGGAACACCACCAGGTTGCCGATGGTGAGGCGAAACGTGGCACACCCCAGCCAGTCTAGTGTTGCCGTCATCGCTGGCCTCCCTGCCGTCCGGTTCCCGCTACGTGGGGTGCTTGAGTTTGTCGGTGAAGACCTTGCGCACCTTCGCCACTTTCGGCGCCACCACATACACGCAGTAGGGCCAGGTCGGATTCCGCTCGAAGTAGCGCTGATGGTATTCCTCCGCCGGGTAAAAGGCCTCGAACGGCACCACTTCGGTCACGATCGGGTCATCCCACACCTTGGCCGCGGTCAGTTCACGGATGAGGTCTTCGGCGATGCGCCGCTGTTCCGGGCTGTGATAAAAGATGACCGAACGGTATTGAGTCCCGACGTCTGCACCCTGGCGATTCAGCGTAGTGGGATCGTGAATGGTAAAAAACACCCGCAGGATGTCTGTATAGGAAATCACCTGCGGGTCGAAGGTGAGCTGCACGACCTCCGCGTGACCGGTCTCCTCTGCACACACCGCCTCGTAGGTCGGGTGTGGGACGGTTCCACCCGCGTACCCTGACACGACCTGTTCGATCCCTCGCAGCTCGTTATAGACAGCCTCCAAGCACCAAAAACAGCCACCGCCCAATGTCGCCAGTTCGTATCGTGGCGGTGGAAGCGTGGGTGTCTGTGCCGTTTCCATGTTCGTTCCCTTCTGTGAAACGTGCGGCGTCCCCGCCCTTTGCAGACTGCCTCCCTGTGCTAGCACAGACGGACGGTTCTGTTGAGAGGAGTCTCCGCTCGTTGGCCTCCCTCGTCGCGCGAGACGTGCGCCGGTGAAAGGCGCTCCCGCCCTGCGGCAAGCGCTAGGCAGATGGCGGAGGAACCAGGGTGTCCACTGCCGCCAGGTCCGACGGCGTCAGTTTCCAAGGGGCCGCCGCGGCGTTGGCACGAACCTGCTCTGGTGTTGTCGCGCCGGCGATGACCGAGACGACGCACGGGTGCGCAGCCAGCCATGAGACCGCCAGTTCGAGGAGTGTATGTCCACGCTGTCTAGCAAATTCCTGTAGCGCTTCCACTTTGGCGAAATTTTCAGGCGTCGCCACCCCTTGGGCGAATTTCAGGGTCGCCAAGCGCGTCCCTGGAGGAAATGCTGCGCCCTGGCGGTATTTCCCCGTGAGGAGACCGCTGGCCAGGGGGAAGTAGGGGAGCTGCCCGAGGCCGTGCTGCACACAGGCGGGGATGATGTCTCGTTCGGCGGTGCGATTGAGCAAACTCCACTCGTTCTGTGCCGTGACAAAGGAGGCGCGCTGGTGCGTCCGTGCTGCTGTGGTCGCCAGTGCAATTTGCGCTGCGGAGAAGTTCGAGCAGCCGATCGCACGGACTTTGCCCTGGCGGACAAGCTCGTCCAAAACCTCTAGCGTCTCTTCGATTGGCGTGGCCGGATCTGGGTAGTGCATCTGGTAGAGGTCTACCCAGTCGGTCCGGAGCCGCCGGAGACTGGCCTCCAGACAGCCCGTGATGTACGTCCGGGTTCCCCACCGCACGCCGCTCTGCTGCCAGCGGGCCACGCCGCCGAATTTGGTTGCCAGCACCACCTCCTTGCGGCGCGGTCCCAGCACCTGGCCGAGGAATTCTTCCGATTGTCCGTTCCCGTACATATCCGCCGTGTCGAAGAAGGTGATGCCGACGTCGAGTGCGGCATCGATCACGGCGCGACTCGCTTCGAAATCGATTTTCATGCCAAAATTGTTACATCCCAAGCCGACAAGGCTGGCGGTCAGTCCGGAGCTGCCGAGCGGGCGCTGTTCCATACCGTTCTTTCCTCCTGTATGGCGGGGGGTCACTCGCAGGCGGCGAAGCGTTCGAGGTGGTAGTCGGCATCGCCGAAGGTCTGGGCGATCGTGGTGAGGCGCCGGAAGGTGTGGCTGATCTTGAGCTCTTCGGTCATCCCCATGCCGCCGTGCAGTTGCACCGCTTCCTGACTGATGTGGCGGCAGGCATCGGCGATTTTGATTTTGGCCGCCGAGATCGCACGTTTGCGTTCGCGGGCGTCGGTACTCTCGGCTTTGGCGCAGGCGAGGTAGGCCATCGATTTTGCCTGCTCGTAGCTGATCATCATATCCACCATGCGGTGCTGCAGCGCTTGGAAGGAACCGATGGGAACGCCGAATTGCTTGCGGGTCTTCAGGTACGCCAGCGTGGCGTCGTTCGCGTCACGCATTGCCCCGACCGCTTCCGCACAAAGCAGGGCGGTAGCGTAGTCTACCACTGCCTCGATCAACGGGAACGCTGCTCCTTCGTCACCGAGGAGGGCGTCGGGAGGCAGGGCCACACTGGAGAAGGAGATATCCGCGGCGCGGAGGTTATCAATAGTGCGGTAGGAATGCAGCGAAACGCCCGGGGTGTTGCGGTCGACCAGGAACAGGCTGATCCCCTGCGGGTCGGTGATGGAGCCGGCCGTGCGTGCGGAGACGACGAATGTGTCGGCACACGGAGCATGGAGGACAACGCATTTTTTGCCCTCGAGCACATACCCGCTTCCCGTGCGTTGCGCGCGCGTCGCGATGTGGGCGAGCTCATAGCGAGCGTCGCGCTCCATGTAGGCGAACGCGAGTTTGAGCCTTCCCCGGATGAGAGCGGGCAGGAGCGCGCGCTTCTGCCCTTCGCTGCCGCCACGGGCAATCAACTGGCCGCCGAGCCCGACGGTGGCCAGATAGGGTTCGACGATGAGCGCCTGGCCGATCGCCTCCATCACCGGCAGCACGTCGATCGCGTTGCCGCCAAAGCCGCCGTATGTGTGGGCGAAGGGGAGCCCCAATAAGCCCATCTCGGCGAACTTCGCCCAGACCTGTTCGCTGTACCCCGCGGCAGACGCAATAATCGCCCGGCGTGCGTCAAAGGTATACTCCTTGGTAATGAACTGCTGCAGGCTCTGGGCCAGCAGTTGTTGTTCTTCCGAATACGCGAAGTTCACGCTCTGTTCCCCCGTGCGATACCTGGTGTGACCTGCGTGCTGCTCATAACCCCAGACTCGTTTTGGCGATGATGTTGCGCTGGATTTCGTTCGAGCCCGCATAGATGGTCGTCTTGCGGTAATTGCAGTAGCGTGGCATCAGGCGGGCCGTGAACCAGTCGAAGTCACCGGCGTCGAGTGGGCGAAGGGGCTGGGCCAGCGGACCGACCGCCTCCACCATCAGCTCTGTGAGGGCTTGCTGAATTTCGGTCCCCTTGATTTTGAGCAACGACACCTCCGCTCCCGGTGGCTGACCTCCGCGCAGTTGGTCGAGGAAGCGCAAATTCGTAATCTCCAGCGCCATGAGCTCGACCTCGACCCGCGAGAGTTTGTCGCGGAAGCGGGGGTCCTCGAGTAGCGGCTTGCCGTTCTTGCGCTGCTGCGCGGCCAACTCTTTCAGCTTTGCGAGCTCCCGCTTGGATGCACCCACCTGGCCGGTCCCGAGGCGCTCGTAGCCCAAAAGGTATTTCGCTACCGTCCAGCCGTCCCCTTCTTTGTGGACAAGATTGGCCACCGGCACTTTGACGTCGTCAAAAAACACCTCGTTCACCTCGTGACCGCCGTCCATGAGGATCAGCGGCCGGATGGTGATGCCAGGGGTCTTCATATCGATCAACAAGAAGGAAATACCCTGCTGCCGTTTTTCCGTATGGGGGTCGGTGCGCACCAGGCAGAAGATCCAGTCGGCGTAATGCGCCATCGTCGTCCAAATCTTTTGCCCGTTGACGATATAGAAATCGCCCCGGCGCACGGCACTGGTTTTCAGCGAGGCGAGGTCCGAACCCGACTCAGGCTCGGAGTAACCCTGGCACCAAAAGTCATCGCCGTTATAGATGCGGGGCAGGAAACGCGCCTTCTGTTCCTCGGTGCCGAAGCGCAGCAAGACCGGCGCGCACATCTTCAGTCCGAACGGGATCAACGGTGGGCAGCCGGCGTAGGCGCACTCTTCCTCGAAGATGTAGCGTTGCACGACGGTCCAATTCTGCCCGCCCCACTCGACCGGCCATTCCGGCGCGATCCAGCCTTTCTGGGCCAGAATCTTATGCCAGCGGAGGAGATCGTCTTTGCTCAGTTCCTGATAGGTTGCGACCTTCTCGCGCAGATCGTCGGGCAGGTTGTTGCGTAACCACGTCCGTACCTCGTCGCGAAACGCGAGTTCTTCGGGAGTATAGTTCAGGTCCATGTCGCCTCCTCGGGGATCCGTTGGCGCGTGAGCACCGGCGCAGCATCCCCCCGATCAATATGTAGCAGGCTGCGCGAGAATTCCTAGTCCACCGCGACACAACGGCGACGTGCGTTTTTGTTCCCTCCGACCTCTTGCCGCTGGGCGTGCGCTTTGCCATAAAGAGTGGACA
>JANWXO010000233.1 GCA_025057295.1 Candidatus Binatia bacterium
AGGTATGAGGAAGGACAGCATGGCGGAACTGCGTGTCGGATCTTCGGCCCATAAGGAACTCTTCTGTCGCTCTTTTATCGAGACCCATATCCCGTATGAGGTGAGCTCGTTGTCTTGGCCAGAGCTCGATGAACCGAGCCTCGCCCGTCTGCGGGCACTGCCGTTTTGGCAGGAGGCGATCTCGACAGAACGGGCGACCGCAGCCAAGGTCCAGGCGCAGGCCCGTCAGGAACCCGACCCGTTGGTGCGGGAAGCGATTGCCTTACAGGGGTATGAAGAAGCGCGCCATTCGGCTTTGTTAGAGGCGATGATGGCGCGGTACAACCTGGCAGCGCTGCCCGTGCAGCAGGAGCCGTTGCCCGCGGACATCGAATGGTCATTCCTCCGCACCGAGTATGGAGAGTGCTTCGATTCCTTTTTTGCGTTCGGGCTGTTTGCCGTGGCGCGCGATTCCGGCTTTTTTCCTCCAGCCCTGGTGACTCTGTTCGAGCCGATCATGCAAGAGGAAGCACGTCACATTTTGTTTTTCGTCAACTGGGTCGCCTATCGGCGCGTGCAACTCCCCCTCTGGCGCCGTCCAGCCCATATCGGACGGTGTCTCTGCAGCATGGTGATCCAAGCGTGGAGCCGGATACAAACCGCGCGCGGGATCGGTGAGGGGGATTTTACTCTGACCGGCCACGAAGCCATCAACGCCGATATTTCCCCGCGGCACTTCCTGCACCTGTGCCTGCAGGAGAACGAGCGTCGCCTGAGCTGCTACGACCGGCGGCTGCTCCGCCCACGTTTGGTTCCTACCATGGCGAGGATCCTGTATCAGGCTCTCGGCATGTGGGAGAAGGCGACTCTGCGGACCCCAGGGGCGTAAGGGAGGCTGTTTCCCCCTGCCTCGTCGCTTGAGTGCCAATCCCGGTGATCACGAACAGCTCCCGAATGGGTAGCACTTTTTTCAATTTCATGTTACCTCTGCCAAGACCTACACCGCGATACGTGGCCATGACTCCCCTGACGACCTTTGCATTCGGGTTTCTCCTCGGCTTGCGCCATGCGTTGGACTCAGATCATCTGGTGGCGGTATCGACCATTGTGGTGCGCGAACGCTCGTTGTGGCGTACTCTTGCCGCTGGGCTGTCCTGGGGGATTGGTCACACGATCACGTTGGTGTGTGTCGGACTGCTCGTTCTGCAATTGCAACTGCGGATTCCGGCCGCGGTGGAGTTATCCTTCGAATGCCTTGTTGGAGTGGTCCTGATCGTGCTCGGACTGGCAGCGTTCTCTGACGGATGGCGACACAAGAAGGCCGTGCCCGGCCGTATTCCTCCAGAAGGGGTACACTCCGGTTCACGCGTCTCGGCGACTGCTCCGCCCCATCGGCGTCCGGGGGAGCGCGGACTGGGGATGCGCCCGCTGCTGGTCGGCATGGTACATGGACTCGCGGGCAGCGCTGCACTGATGCTCTTGGTGCTGACCACTCTTCCTTCCGTGCACTCGGGGATGGTGTACATCGGGCTCTTCGGCTGCGGTTCGATCCTCGGCATGGGAGCAGTCAGCCTGGTGCTCGGCCTCTTTTTTTCATCGGCGATACGCCATCTCCACGCAGTCGAGCAGATACTCTGGTGTGCGGTGGGCCTGGTCAGTGCGGGATATGGGGCGTGGATCGTGATCGAAGTCGGCGTTGTCCAGGGGCTGTTCCTGCGGTAGAGGGAGAGTACAGTTGCGGCTGCGTGTCGTTCTCCGGCGGCTCGGCTGGTGCGCGCGTGAGGCGGGGAGCCCCTGCGGAGCGAGCCGGTGCCGCAGCGCAGTTGGCTCGTTGCCAGAAAGACAGGAAGAGGACAGACCGTGAAGATTGCCTATATCGACGCTTCTGCGGGACTCGATGAGGGCATGCTGATGGCAGCGTTGCTGCACTGTGGTGCGTCTGTGGATGCCCTCCAAACCGAGCTCGCCAAGCTGCCATGCGCCAAATGTGATATTCGTGCTGCGCCGTCCCGTGTGGGTGGCCTGGAGGCGCTGCAGGTGTCGGTAGACATCGCCGCCCGACATGAGGTGCTGGACATCCAGGCGGCTGTGCGTGCCGTGCAAGACAGTCACCTCAGCCTGTCAGTGAAGGAAGCCGTGGCACGCACCTTGACCATTCTGGCCGAAGCGGTGCGAGAGGTGTATGGCGTGACCTCAGAAGCAGTTCCTGAGCTGCCTTGGCCGCGAGCACTGGTCGAGATTGTCGCCATTGCGTGGGCTTTGCATGAGTTGGGGATCGAGCAGTTGTACGTTTCCACTCTGTCTGTGGCTTTGGGGTGGAGGAGGCCGGGGCGACGGAACCTGCTGTCCCCTTTAGCGGGGCGATTGTTGCAAGGCTTCCTCGTCCGGGTTGGGGCAGAGGAAACGATCGGTATCACGCCGGTGGTAGCGGCGATCCTGAAAACACAGGCTAGGCAAGGGCAGGTGCCGCCATTGCGTGTCAGCAGGGTCGGCTACGGTGTAGGAGAGTCGCCTCTTCACGATCCCCCAGTGGTCTTGCCGATCCTGGTAGGAGACGTCGCCGAGGAGGCGCGGGCGGAAGAGCTGTACGTGCTGGAAACGAACATCGACGACTTGAACCCGGAATTCTACGACTATGTCATGGAGCGCTTGTTCGCGGCCGGTGCGCGTGACGTCTTTCTCCTTCCCATTCAGATGAAGAAAAATCGCCCGGGAGTCCTCCTCTGGGTGTTGTGTCATATGGCTGACCGAGACCAGCTCCTGACCGTGCTGTTCTCCGAGACCACGACGCTCGGGATCCGCACATACCCGGTCACCCGGGTTGCCCTCCAGCGAGCATATCAGCAGGTATCCACACCGTATGGATCGGTGCGGGTCAAGCTGGCCTACGGTCCGGCAGGTCAGGTACACCTGGCACCGGAATATGAAGACTGCAAACGGCTCGCCCGAGAAAAGCAGGTGCCGCTCAAGGTGGTATATAACGCGGCACTCTGCAGTGCACGGCTGGCGTAAGGGTGACCGGTGCCGGGCGCGGGGAGCATTGCTCCCCGCGGGGCAGTCATTCTTCTGCGGTCAGGTCCGCCAGTACTTCGGCTGGGTGAGTGCGGGGGTTGACGGTCTCGTAGATTTTGAGGATCTTGCCCTGCTCGTCGATCAAGTAGCTGATGCGTTTGGCATAGGCCGCTTGCGGGCTGTCACAGGCGTGGTAGGCAAGACCGACCGTGCGGCCGGTATCACAGAGGAGGGGGAAGGGAAAGTTGAATTTTTGCGCAAATGCTGCGTTCTCTGCGGTGGTATCGAAACTGATTCCTACCACTTCCACGTTACGGGTGCGGAATTCGGCGATCTGGTCACGGAACCCGCGACCTTCGGTCGTTCAGCCTGGGGTATCCGCTTTGGGGTAAAACCATAACAATACCTTCTTGCCTCGCAAAGCGGCCAGCGAGAACTCTTTCCCTTCATGGGTCAAGACCGTAAAATCAGGCGCAGGATCGCCAATGCGTAGCACCGTTCTTTCCTCCCTTCGTGAGATTGGCTCCGGACTGAAACAAAACCCGCTCTCCTGTCCTCCCTTATCCTTCGATGCGGAGCAGAGCTTCTTGATTGTAGGTGATGGTGGCGCGTTTCTTCAAGTCACGCACGAGAGACTGTAACGCCTCGGCGCGTTTGCGCTGGAGCAACTCCTCGCGCAGCATCTCCTTTTGTTTGGCGAACTCTTCAGGTTTGGGTGGCAGCTGTTCTTTTAAGGCGGCAACAAAAGCGTTCCCGCCCCACGTGTACACCTCAGGGGCGATGGGTGCGGCAGGGGTGAGACGGAATGCCGCTTTTTTCAGCTCGGGCAGGCTCCCCATCTTGGGGACGTAACTCCCTTGGCGACTAAAGGGGCCGGTTTCGTCTGTCGAGAGGCCTGCCGCAGTCGCAGCAGCCGTCAGGTCTTTGGTCTGTTGCGCCTGCGCGAGTACGGCGCTCGCTTTCTCGCGGGCGAGCTGTTCGGCCTTTTCGCTCCTGGAGCGTTTTTCTGCTTCTTGCGCGACAGCGGCAAAATCGGGGATGATAGAAGGCGCTTTCTCTGTCGGCGCCACCAGGTACCACGTGTCCTGGATCGCCACTGGCTCACTCACCTCGTCTGGGGCGAGGGCCAGGGCGGCTTCCACTAATGCTGGCTGGTGTCCGAGCTCTGGGATGGTCTCGTCACGGGCGACGAGTGGAGTCTGGACGACAGTGCGGCCTGCTGCCTGAGCGATCTCGGCGAGAGAGGTACCCGGTCCAGCTTTGGCGCGGTCTGTCTGCGCCTGTTCTTGCGCGCGGGTCCGAGCACGGGTGCGTATCAGCTCCCGACGGATCTCTTCCTCCACTTCGGTGAGAGGACGAACCCGCTCTTCTTCTTTCGCTTCGACCTTGATGATGTGGAAGCCGAAGGGGGTTTCGATGAGGTCGCTCACGCCACCGACGGGGAGGGCGAAGGCTGCTTCCTCGAAGGGTTTGACCATGCGCCCGCGGGCGAAGAATCCCAGGTCTCCCCCCTGCGGGGCAGTGGCCGGGTCTTGCGAGTAGGTTTTGGCCAGCGCGGCGAAATCTTCTCCAGCTTTGGCGCGTGCCAGCACCTCCTCGGCGGTGGTACGGATCTGGGTTCGCTCTTCTGCCGAGGCACTCGGGGGGAGAGAGAAGAGAATGTGGCGCGCCCGGACGCGAGCCGGGAGGGTAAAGCGGTCGGCAACGTGTTGGGTGTAAAATTCCTCCACTTCGTGCGGGGAAATGGAGACCTGCGCCTCGAAGTCCTGTGCCGGATAAGCGACGTAACGAAACGCGACCCGTTCGGGCTGGCGGAATGACTCACGGTGAGTGTTATAATAGGTTTCGACTTCTTCGGGAGTTACCGTCACCTGGTCTACCAGGTCGGCTGCAGCCACCTGCACGAAGACGAGATTGACCCGCTCGTTGCGCAAGCGGAAGAGGTCTTCCACCTCAGCTTCGGTGACCTGCACTGCGTCTGTGATCAGCCGCTCGATTTTCTTGTTGAGTAACTGCGTCCGCTGCCCATCCTCGAATTCTCCTGGGGTGAGGCGTAAATAGCGCAAAACGCGTAGGTAGTGTTGCTGGTCGAACTGCCCGTCGACCTGGAAGGCTGGCATAGCCGCAATGGCCTTGCGTACCTCCTCGTCGTTTACGGAGAATCCCAGCTGTCGGGCTTCGCGCTCGAGGAGGATCGCTTCGATCAACTGCTCGAGCGTTTGTTCTTTAAGAT
>JANWXO010000234.1 GCA_025057295.1 Candidatus Binatia bacterium
TGGATGCGACCGCGCACCTCCTCCGTTGCCCCTGTGAGTTGTGGTGGGCGCAGAGAGATCGACTTTTCCACCTGAGCCGGATCACGACCGACTTTGCGACAGAGGGCGTCGAAGTTTTCGCAGATCCGTTTCGTTTCCTGCGGGTCGCCGTCGCGGACAAAGAAGTGCCAGATGTCGGCCTGGCGTGCGGCCAGCGGTTGGATCAGTTTGGGTCCCATGCCGCCGATCAAAAGGGGGGGGTAGGGCTTCTGCAGCGGCTTGGGTTCACACAAGGCATCTTTCAGTTGGTAGTACTTCCCGTCGAAGTTGCTCTTGTGTTGGGTGAACAAGAGCTTGATCACGTCTACCGCTTCTCTGAGGCGGCGCGCACGCTCCCCCGGGGTGTAAAAAGGGATGCCGTACGCGGTATGTTCCAGCTCGAACCAGGCAGCACCGAGGCCGAGGATCAGGCGCCCGTTGCTGATGTGATCCACCGTCGCAGCCATCTTGGCCAAGACCGCAGGATTTCGGTACGTGTTGCCTGTGACCAGAACGCCGACTTTCACTTGTTTGGTTTGCGCAGCGAGAGCGGCGAGGAGGGTCCAGCCTTCCAAACAGGGACCATTGGGATCGGAATAGATCGGGATGAAGTGATCGAACACAAAGGCGCTGTCGAACCCGAGTTCGTCCGCTTCCTTCCAGGTTTGCGCGATGTCGGCATAGCTCACGTGTTGTGGAGGGGTCTGCACGCCGAAACGTAGCTTGTGCGGTGGTGAGGAGGGAGCGGCCTGCGCCGCGCGCGGCACGACCATGCGCCCTGCGACCGCGGCGACTGCTGCTGCCGTTCCTAACCCTTTGAGAAAGCTCCGTCGGGACCATTGTTTGTTCGTCATGGTGCGCTCCTTTGCTTGTAGAAACGCCTCGCGCCACCACCCCATCAGCTCTCCCGTATCTTGCCAGAGATGCACGAGAGAGCAAGTCTCCCTCTCCTCGCTCTCTCGGTTTCCCGGGAGGGCACGGCGATGTGTTGCGTTTCTGCACCGGACGACTCTCTAAGAAACCGCAGGCGCAACCATATGAGGCATGGGATGGACCGGAGTGAGCAGGCGATCGATCTGTCGGCACTTCGACCGCTGTAGGATCAACCCGCTCGGGTGGATGTCATGGCCACCAGTGAAGAACGGGAAATAAGAAGAGATCGTCACGACCAATCCTGACGGGCAACGCTCTCTACTCGAGGGTGAATACCCCTTGCTGCCTGTTGCAGCCCGCGCAGGTTGGGTGACGGGGGAACCACAACGCCCCAGGACTGCAAAAGTCTACTTCCTTCCTTCCCTTTCCGAGGCCTGTGCCCCCTGCGTGGGTGCGATGCGGCGGATGCTCACCTGCACGGTGCCTGCTCCCAGACGGAAAGAGGTCGTTTCTTCTCCGTTCAAGGGCTCACCGACAGACAGTTCGTCGGCCAACGTTTCCTGGCGGATGTAATCCGCATGCCCCTGCAGCGCCTGTGCCACTGCGTTGTCAGCGGCGTAGCGGACGACAATCCGATCGGTGACGTGCAAGGCCGCTTTTTTCCGCAGCTCCTGGACGTGGCGGACGAAATCGCGTGCCATCCCCTCGTGCACCAGGGCGGGAGTCACGGTGGTATCGAGCGCAACCAGGCAGCCGCCGTCTGCCACCACGGTCAGGCCTGTGGCAGGTTGACGCTCAATCACCACATCTTCGGAGGTGAGAGTGATCCGCTCTCCCTGGATATCCAACTCGACCACACCACCGGCAGCGATACGCGCGGCGATGTCGCGGGCATCACACGCGGCTAAGGCATTCTGGATGTGCGGCACCCGCTTGCCATACTTGGGACCCAGGGTGGCGAAGCGCGGTTTGACGGTCACGCTCTGGAGCGCCGCTTCGTCTTCGATGAACTCGAGCTGTTTGACATTGAGCTCGTGCAGCAGTTGTCCTTGCAGGCGAGCGAGGATCTCGCGCTCTCGCGCATTCGCTGGCTTCACCAGCAGGCGCGGCAGCGGCTGCCGCACTTTGATGTTGGCTTCGTTGCGCGCTGCCAGCGCTAAGGACACGACGCGCCGCAGGGTGGCGACGTCTTCGATCAGCTGGTCGTCCTGCCACGCCGCGTTGCCCTGAGGATAGCGGCAGAGATGGACGCTTTCGGGAGCGGTCGCATCGACCGAACGCACCAGATTTTGGTACATTTCCTCCGCTGTAAAGGGAAGAAGAGGGGCGATCAACAGACTCAGGGTCGTCAAGACATCATACAGGGTCTGGTAGGCGGCTGCCTTGTCGGCGTCGTCCTCGCTCTTCCAGAACCGCCGGCGGCTCTGGCGGACATACCAGGTAGAGAGATCGTCGATGAATTTCTCCACCTCACGGGTGACCGCCGCCGTGTCGCACTGCTCCAGACGGTTCGTGCACAGCATGATCAACTGCTGCAGGCGTGCCAAGATCCAGCGGTCCAGCTCGGATGGCGGGGCAGGGGACATGGAATGAGGCGCAGTGCAGGTCACCCGCAGCGCCGGTTTATCCAGATTGGCGTATTCGATGAAGAACTTATAGCAGTTCCACAGGGTCAACAGCTTGCGCTTGACTTCGTCGGCAGGACCATAGCCGAAGCGGAAGACCTGATTCAGCGGGGCTGCGGCGTAGAGCCAGCGCATCGGGTCCGCCCCCATTTTCTTCGCCGCCTCGTCGAAGGGGATGGCGTTTCCACCGCTTTTGCTGAAGGGGTTGCCCTTCTCGTCGCGCATCTCTTCGTAAGTCAGCACCGAGAGGTAGGGCGTCCTGTTCTCCAGGGTCACGGACATAAAGAGCATAGAGTAGAACC
This sequence comes from Candidatus Binatia bacterium, assembly GCA_025057295.1. GTDB lineage: Bacteria > Desulfobacterota > Binatia > Bin18 > Bin18 > JANWXO01. The sequence continues at coordinate 2,819 of JANWXO010000234.1, forward strand.
ACAAACGCACCTGTTCGCGCATCTCGGTGATGAAGTGCGCAGGAAACCAGCGCTGCCAGGCCGATTGTCCCCCGATAGTCGTTTCTTCCGAGCGAGTGGAGCGGATGGCGTCGCGGTAGCCGAGGTGGTCCGGCAGGTAGTTCAGCGTCGAATACGGAACGATGCCGGCATCGAGCCAGCAGTCGCCGACCTCCGGGATGCGCTCCACGGCGGCGCCGCAGCCGGGGCAGCGGATTTTCACCTCGTCGATCCACGGACGGTGCAACTCGGGCAAGGCATCGACGGCCTCGGGGTTGACGGCATGAGTACGCAATTCCGCTTTGGTGCCGATCACGGTGCGCTGCCCACACCTGTCACAGAGATAAAACGGTAAGGGGAGACCCCAGAAGCGGCGGCGGGAGATGCACCAGTCCCCCATATTGTCCAGCCAATGCTGCATGAGGGTGCCGCTGTACTCGGGGATCCATTTCACGGTCGCGGCTGCGCGCTTCATCGCGTCGCGGATTTCGGCGCAGGAGATGAACCACTCATCCACCAGGCGGAACACCAGGGGAGTTTTGCAGCGCCAGCAGATGGGATAGCGGTGAGTGTAGTCTCCCCACCGGAACAGCACACCGCGCCGTTGTAGGTCCTCGTGGATGAGCGGAGCCGATTCGGTCACGTGTTTCCCTTCGAGCCAGCCGAACCCAGACACAAAGTAGCCGTTATCGTCGATGGGGATAAGCGTATCCAGTCCGAGTTGAGTGCCGAGTTCGAAGTCCTCTGCCCCACAGCCCGGAGCGATATGGACAATCCCGGTGCCTTCTTCGACAGAGATCGCGTCCCAAGGAATGGTACGGTGACGCACTGCGGCTTGTGCCGGCAGGGTGTCAAAAGGACCCTCGTAGGTCAGTCCGAGCAGCGTGCTCCCCTTCACCGTGCCGAGGCGCTCGGCGTGGGGCGGAAGCACGGCATCGGTTCGCGTAGCGAGGAGGTAGTAGATGTCGCCGTCGAGGCGCACCCGTGCATAGTCGAGCTCCGGCTGGAGGGCGAGAGCAGTATTGGACGTGAGGGTCCACGGTGTAGTTGTCCACACGAGAAAATATTCGCGTTCACGACCGTGGATGGCGCAGCGGAAATAGACCGAGGGATCGATCTGCTCCTGGTAGGAGTCGATCAGCTCGTGTTGACTGAGCGAGGTGCCACAGCGCCAGCACCACGGCATCACGCGGTGACCGATATACAGCCAGCCTTTTTCCTCGCACTTTTTCAGGAAATACCAGATGTGCTCGATGTTGTTGTCGTCCATCGTAAAATACGAGGCGGGCCGGCCGTCGGCATCGTACCATTGCATCCACTGGCCCAGGCGGATCGATTGCTGGGTGATGCGCTCGGCGAACTCCTCCACGCGAGCACGGCAGGCACGCGAGAAGTTGTCCAGTCCGAAGGCGATGATGTCCTGTTTAGAGTTGAATCCCAGTTGCTTTTCGACCTCGACTTCCAGCCACAGCCCCTGGCAGTCGAAGCCGTTTTGCCAGCGCTGCTCATATCCCCGCATGGCGCGGTAGCGGCAGTAAATATCTTTATAGGTTCGCCCCCAGGCGTGGTGGACGCCCATCGGGTTGTTGGCCGTGATGGGGCCATCGATGAAAGACCAGCGCGGCCCGCCCGCATTTTGCTGGCGGAGTTTGGCAAAAATGTTCCGCTCCTGCCAGAAACGCAGGATACGGTGTTCCATCGCGGGATAATCTACCTGTCCAGGAAACGGCTTGAACATACGGCTGACTTCATCTCAAACAACAGCTTTCGTCAAGCTTGCTCACTCCCTGCACGCAGAGACAGAGATGCGTGCACTCCCTCTGCCGCAGACCTGCCTCAGCGTGCGAGGGGGCGATGGCCCCATATGCTGCCGGAGGTGTGGTGCTGGACTTGCCAGGTACTGTCGTCCACCACGCGGCCTCCCCAGCCGTATTCGACCTCGAACCCGGAGGGAGAGCGCATGTAGAAGGACACCATATGGTCGTTGGTGTGACGACCGAGCCCGCGCGAGATTGGTATACCCTGGTCTTGACAGAGGTAGAACGTGGTCCCGACGTCGTCCAGGGACTGGGTTTGCAGCATAAAGTGGTTGAGACGCTTGGGTGGATTGGGCATGGCGTAGAATGCCACCGTATGGTGGCGCGGGTTGCAATGGAAAAACACCAGCTGCCGTTTGTGGCCGGGCGGCCGCTCGACCTGCACGAAGTCGCTGATCCGCATGCCGAGCACATCACGATAAAAGCGCAGGCTGCGGTCAAAATCGTCCACCGTCAGGACCATGTGACCTAAGCCCTGCGTGCCGGCAACGAAGCCAGAGAGCGGACGCGGTGAGTGGAAGGGGTCATTGAAGGCCATGAGGGGTCCGTAAAAGATCTCCGAGGG
>JANWXO010000235.1 GCA_025057295.1 Candidatus Binatia bacterium
GATCATGAGTGTGGCCCGTTCTGTTGTCGGTGTATGATCACCGTAGGCCAGCCATTTTCCGTCACAAGACCAGGAGGGAGGCCCAAACGCAGCCGGGGAACGTGACACGAGCTGCCTTCTGCCGTTCTCGATATCCAACAGGCTGACCGAATGCCTCTCGACGGCGTCAGGATCACCTCCTGTGTGGATGAGCAGCGCGCGCGCATCGGCACGCCAGTGGAAATAGAAGGGAGCACCGTAAGCGATCGCTTTGGGCCCTTGGCCGTTGTGTATTGGCCATAGTCCGAGAGCAAAGCGTCCAGGCCCGCCTAACAGGATGGCGAGCTGCTGGCCGTGCGGTGCCCAGTACGCGTAGATCGGCTGTAAGCCTGGTTCTTGATAGGCATGGAGGACCTGTGTAGTGCGAACATCGAAGATGTAGAGCCCGTCGAGATGTCCGCTCTCGCTGGCAAGGACGTGAAAACACGCCAGGCGAGTGCCGTCAGGCGACCACACCGGCCAGCTGTAAAAACCACTCCTTCCAGCCAGGAATTGCGTCGTCAGGGCGATGCGCTGCAGCATCTCTCCGGACGCCAATCGGCGCCGGCCGCCGCCATCAGGTTGGATGACATACAGATCTCCACTGCTGTCGATGTACGCAATGAGGTTGTCTGCTGCAACAGGCAGAGCGGTTGAGAGGAAGACACACGCGCAGAAGAGGCAGGAGCTGACAAGGGACGTCTTTCCCATAACCTGTCCAGGTGCACTCAACGATAACAGAGTTTCTGCCGCAAGAAAACCGATAATTAGGGGCGCGTTGACAGCGGGGGGAGGACATTTTATAAATGGGTCACTTCCTGACCGATCGGTTAAGCACCTGGTGTGAGAGAGGAGGAAGCGTGGCAGGGCCAGATTCTGTGGCGTATCCGCCGATATCTACCACTGACGAATTTCTGCAAGCAGTCGATGCTGCCATCGCCCGGGCCCAGCGCTACTTTCTGCACGCGCAGCAGCCTGCTGGGTACTGGCATTACCCTCTTGAGGCGAACGCCACCATGGATGCGGAGTACATTTTTTTTAACCATTTCATGGGGCGCGTGGATGTGCGGAAGCACCGTCGTCTGTGCGAGCATCTGCTGGCGGTGCAGTCCGACGACGGTTCCTGGCCGTTGTTCTATAAGGGACCGGGGCATTTGGGGAATACCATCGAGGCGTATTTTGCCCTCAAACTGACGGGATATGGAGCAGATCACCCCGCGTTAGTAAAAGCGCGAGAGTTCATTCTTGCGGCGGGCGGTCTCGCGAAGGCGCAGGTCTTTACCCGCATTTTTCTCGCCTACTTCGGACAGTTTCCCTGGCGCGGGGTACCTGCCTTACCGGTTGAGCTTGTACTCTTGCCCCCCTGGTTCCCGCTCAATATCTATGAAATGTCCAGTTGGGCGCGCGGGACCGTCGTTCCTTTGAGTATTATCCTGGCCCACCGGCCTGCCGTCCCTCTTGCGCCTGGACAGGGTGTGGCGGAGTTATGGAAGGAGCCGCCTGAACATGCCGATCTCCGCTTTCCCTGTACAGGGGGAATCTTCTCCTGGGAGCGCTTTTTCATCGCGGTCGATAGTTTCCTCAAGCTGCTCGGCAAGAGTCCGGTCAAACCACTACGGCGGCGTGCGTTGCGCAAAGCCGAACGGTGGGTTCTCGAGCATCAAGATGTCAATGGCGGGTGGGGAGGGATTCAGCCAGCGATGCTCAATTCCGTCATGGCGTTACACTGTTTGGGATATGGGGATGACCATCCGGCTGTCGCCAAGGGGATTCAGGCCATTGAAGACTTTCTCATGGAGACTGGGGGGCAGCTCTTTTTTCAACCCTGCGTTTCGCCGGTGTGGGATACGGTGTGGGCGATTAAGGCGCTGATCGATTCAGGTCTCCCCCCTGATCACCCTTCCATCGTCAAGGGAGCGAATTGGCTGATCGAGCAGCAGATCTTCCGACCTGGGGACTGGCAGATTAAAAATCCCCATCTCGATCCTGGGGGATGGGCGTTTGAGTTTGCCAATGACTGGTATCCAGACGTCGATGACTCTGCTGTCATTTTGTTTACCCTCAAACGGGTAGCCGGGCTCGAGGAGCGCAAAAAGGATCGCGCCTTGGCTCGGGGGCTGCAGTGGGTGCTGGGGATGCAGAGCAAGAACGGCGGCTGGGGGGCTTTTGATACGGATAATACCCTCGATTTGTGGAACCAAATTCCCTTCGGCGACATGAAGGCTATGACCGATCCCCCGACCGCTGACCTGACGGGTCGTTTGCTCGAGCTGATGGGCACCTTTGGCTACGACGGTGAGATGCGCCCAGCCAAACAGGCTCTCGCCTTTATCCGCAGCACCCAGGAGCCAGACGGCCCGTGGTGGGGACGGTGGGGGGTAAACTATATCTATGGGACGTGGTCCGTGCTCGCTGGATTGCGGGCGATCGGTGAAGACCTCCAGCAAGAGTACATCCGTCGTGCTGTCGCCTGGCTGAAAAAGTGTCAAAATCCCGATGGAGGATGGGGAGAGAGCTGTCTCTCCTATTGGGATCGGAACCAAGCCGGCAAGGGGGAGAGTACACCCTCACAGACAGCATGGGCTCTGCTCGGGCTTTTGGCCGGAGAGGAAACGGTCAGCCAAGCGGTCGTGCGTGGAGTTGCCTATCTGCTGGCCCAGCAGGATGCGGCTGGTTCATGGCCAGAAGATCTCTTTACTGGGACTGGTTTCCCGCGCCACTTTTATTTGCGCTACTACGGGTATCGCAATTATTTCCCGTTGATGGCTCTCGGACAGTTTCGCACCCGCATCCAGTCCTTGGAACGGAACGGGCAGCGCTAGAGGAGGGGTGATGGTCATTAAAGCCAAAACGTTGCGGGTGGATACGGCACGAAGGGTGCAGCTGCTGGATCTGACAGACGAGGTCACACGCTTTTTGCACGAAAGCGGCGTGTGGCGCGGGCTCGGAGTTGTGTCTACCCTGCATACGACGACCGCCGTCTTTTTCACAGAGACGCAAGACGCGCTCTGGGATGACGTCGAGGCCTTTCTCTACCGTCTCGTTGCCGAACGGATCGGCTATAAACATAACGATCCGCGCTTTTCTACGTGTGAACGCAACAATGCCGCAGCCCATCTGCGCGCCATCGTCCTGGGCGGTGCGGTGACACTGCAGGTGGAAGAGGGTGCGTTGGTCTTGGGGCAGTTTCAGCGTATTGTTTTTGCCGAGCTTGACGGTCCCCGTCCCCGTTCGCTACGAATGCAGTTTATGGGAGAAGGAATCCCACCCCAGCGTGGGAGTCAGCTGGGAGACTGGCAGAGGGCGATGGGAGGAACCGCCTGGCACGGGAGCGCGGGATGAAGCGGCTCGCTATTCTCGGCTCGACAGGTTCCATTGGGGTCACGACCCTCTCGCTGGTCGAACGCTTTCCTGACCGGTTTCGTGTCGTCGCGCTCGCCGCGGGAAAAAATCTCGCCAAACTCAAGGAGCAAGTCCGGCGCTTTCAGCCAGAGGTGGTTTCGTTGATGGAGGAGGCGGATGCGGAGAGTTTACGTGCGCAGCTCCCCGAGTTTCGAGGGGAGATTCTTTCCGGACCGGCAGGTGTCTTGGCTGTCGCGACACACCCAGATGCAGACGTGGTGATGGCCGCTTTAGTAGGAGCAGTGGGTCTCGCGCCCACGCTGGCAGCGATCCGTGCCGGGAAAACGATCGCTTTGGCGAATAAAGAGGCGCTGGTCATATCGGGTGAGTTGATGACCCGCGAAGCCAAAAAGCATCGGGTGCAAATTTTGCCGGTCGACAGCGAACACAACGCCATCTTTCAGGCCTTGCAGGGATACCCGCGCGAACAGGTGAAGCGGATCATTTTGACCGCTTCTGGCGGCCCCTTTCTCCACCGTCCGGCAGCCGAGTTGGAGCACGTCACGGTTGCAGAGGCGCTGCAACATCCGACCTGGAAGATGGGGGAGAAAATCACCATCGACTCGGCAACCTTGATGAATAAAGGCCTGGAGGTCATTGAGGCCCGTTGGCTCTTTGACTTCCCTCCCGAGCAGATCTCGGTCATTATTCATCCTCAAAGCATCGTCCACTCGATGGTCGAATACAAAGATGGGTCGGTCCTTGCGCAACTGGGGATCCCAGATATGGCGATTCCCATTTCGTATATCCTTGCCTATCCAGACCGTCTTTCATTGTCCCACTTGCCTCCTCTCGATCTGGCGGCAGCCGCACAGCTCACCTTCTTTCAGCCGGACCTCGACAAGTTCGCCTGTCTTGCTCTTGCCTATGAGGCGCTCGCGCGCGGGGGAACCTGTCCAGCCGTGTTAAACGCCGCCAATGAAGTCGCAGTCGCAAGCTTTCTGGCGGGCCAGATTCGTTTTCCCGCCATTGCCGCACTCAATAGGAAGGTTCTCGACGCGCATGTGCCACGACCGGTGACCGATCTCGAGACGCTCTTAGAAGCAGACCGTTGGGGGCGGGCGCAGGCGCGGGCGGCTCTCGGCCTCGGCCAAGGGCCGGCGATGCGCTCTGCGTAAAGGAGTGTTGGTCGCAGACAGCAGGAATCGAACGTGACCCCTGGCGAGACTGCCTCCCCAGAGCCATTGCTCGTGCCATCGGCCACTTCCGCGACAGCGTGGTCGCTCTCTGAAGCATACGCCTATTGTCGCCGCGTCACCCAGCGCAGTTCCTCCAATTTCTATTATGCCTTTCGCCTGCTCCCGGCAGAGCGGCACAACGCGCTGTGTGCTTTTTACGCCTTCTGTCGCTTCTTGGACGATATCACGGATCAGCCATCGTCAGCGCTCCCGCTTGCTGCACAGGGCGATGCAACGGAACGTCAGCAGGCCCTGTTGGATGCGTGGCGTGAGGAACTCCAGCGGTGTTACGCGGGCACCCCCCGGCACCCAATCTCCTACGCCTTAGCTCATACTGTCCGTCGTTTCCCCATCGCGCGTGAGCATTTGGCCGGGATCATTGACGGAGTGGCGATGGACCTTCAGCGCACCCGCTATGCGACCTTCGCCGAGCTCTACGAGTACTGTTATCGTGTGGCGTCGTTAGTCGGGCTCGTCTGTATTGAGATTCTGGGATACCGCAATCCTAACGCACGGATGTATGCGATCAATTTGGGGATCGCTTTCCAGTTGACCAATATCTTGCGCGATGTGGGAGAAGACGCGCGCCGTGGCCGCATTTATCTGCCCCAGGAGGATCT
>JANWXO010000236.1 GCA_025057295.1 Candidatus Binatia bacterium
GATTATGGACGGCCAAGCCACTCCGGCGCAGATCGGTGGATTGTTGACCGCTCTCCACATCAAAGGGGAGACGGTCGCAGAGATCTCGGGTGCTGCGCGGGTCATGCGCCAGCTGGCGACTCGGGTGCAGGTGGAGCGTCCGGTTCTTGATACCTGTGGGACGGGGGGGGATGGTTGTCGCACGTTTAACATCTCTACTGCTGCGGCGCTCGTGGCTGCAGGGGCCGGACTCTGCGTCGCCAAGCACGGCAATCGAGCGATGTCTGGTGCAGTCGGTGGGGCCGACGTGCTGGAAGCCCTCGGTGCTCGTGTAGAGCTGTCTGCGACGCAGGTAGAACTCTGTTTACGCGAGGTGGGATTTGCCTTTCTTCTGGCTCCTGCCTTTCATCGGGCTATGCGCCATGCGGTCGGCCCGCGCCGTGAAATTGGTATCCGCACGATTTTTAACCTCCTTGGACCGTTGACGAACCCTGCGGGGGCCTGCCATCAGCTGATCGGGGTGTTCGACCGGCGCTGGGTGACTCCGATAGCAGAGGCACTCGGACGCTTAGGGAGCAAACATGCCTTGGTTGTGCACGGGGAAGACGGGCTTGATGAAATTTCCCTCTCTGCGCCAACCGTTGTTGCTGAGTGGCGCGATGGAACAGTCCACACGTTTACCGTGCATCCTGAAGCCTTTGGCTTTGCCGCTTGCCGTCTGGTCGATTTACAGGTGTCCAATGCCGAAGAATCAGCCGCCATCATTCGCGCGGTGTGCCATGGCGCGCACGGGCCTCAGCGTGACATTGTCCTCCTCAATGCCGCAGCCGCGTTGTACGCTGGAGATGCAGTACCGTCCATTCGCGCTGGGATTGAGCTAGCGCGGAGCGCCCTCGATAGTGGAGCAGCATCCCGTACCTTAGAGCATTTCGTTCGCCTCTCGCAGACGGAGCCTGCATGATCCTCGATGAGATCGTCGCCCATAAGCGCACCGAGCTGGCAATTCGAAAGCAGCACCTGCCTCTCTCACAATTGCGCGACATGCCTTGGTTTCAGGTGCCTCCTTTCCCCTTTGTGCACACCATCCAAACCTGGCCGGGACGAGCGATCATCGCTGAGGTGAAGCGGGCTTCTCCTTCGAAAGGGGTGATTCGATCTGATTTTGATCCTGTCGCGCTGGCCCGCGCATATGCAGCGAACGGTGCCGCCGCCATTTCGGTGTTAACAGAGGAACGCTTTTTTCAAGGGAGCCTCACACATCTCTCGCTCATCCGCGAGCAGGTGAACCTTCCTTTGCTGCGCAAAGATTTTGTCTTCGATCCGTACCAGGTGTATGAAGCGCGCGCGTTCGGGGCTAGTGCGATCCTGCTCATCGTGGCCATTCTCTCTGGCCAACAACTGGCGGAACTGTATGAGCTCGCACGTACCCTCGCGCTTGACTGTCTGGTAGAAGTCCATGACGAGTCCGAATTAGAGCTTGCCTTGGCGCATCACGTGTCCTTGATTGGCATCAATAACCGGGACCTGCGCACCTTTCAGACGACGATTGCCACCACCGAACGTTTACTGCGTCTCATTCCACCGGAGATTCCTGTAGTGTCGGAAAGTGGGTTGTCTCATCCCGAGCAGTTGATGCGATTGGAGGCGCGGGGAGTGCGAGGGTTTCTGATTGGTGAGACATTGATGGCTGCGCCTGATCCCGGTGCGGCTTTGCGTGCATTGTTGCGAGGCGACGTGTGAGCGTGCGGGTGAAAGTGTGCGGGGTCACCACGGTCGCGGACGCCCTTCTTGCTGTCCGGTATGGAGCGGACCTGATCGGTCTCAATTTCTACCCCCGGAGCCCCCGCTATGTATCCTTGTCAGCTGCGCAAGCTATTCGTGCAGTCCTCCCTCCGACGGTGTGGTGTGTTGGAGTCTTTGTCAATGCCGCGCGGGAACAGATCGCAGAGCTGGTGCAACGCCTTGCGTTGCAGGCAGTACAATTCCACGGAGATGAGGAAGCGCACCTGGTACGGGGATGGCCATGTGTGACGATTAAAGCTGTCCGTGTCCCGCCAGACGGGCCACTCCCTGACTGCTCTCATATCCCGGCTGACTATCTCCTCCTTGACACGTATCGGGCTGGTCGATACGGGGGAACAGGAGAGACTTTTGCCTGGGAGCGGGTGTTAACGCTGCCCGTTGAGCAACGGAATCGCTTGGTCGTGGCCGGTGGTCTCACGGTTGACAACGTTGCCACGCTGGTGCGCATGGTGCGGCCGTGGGCCGTTGATGTCGCCAGCGGAGTGGAGTCACAACCAGGCCGCAAGGATCCCGAAAAGCTACGGGTTTTTATTCACCATGCCAAAACTGCCTGATGCGCGAGGCCACTTTGGCCCCTATGGGGGACGCTATGTGGCCGAGACCTTAATGCCGGCCCTCATCGAGCTGGAGCAGGTGTACCGCACCTGTCGTCGTGACCCGACATTTCACCGTGAGTTACGCGCGTTACAACGCGAGTATGTCGGGCGGCCTACGCCGCTGACGTTCGCTGCCAATCTCACCCGTAAGTTGGGCGGGGCAAAAATTTATCTCAAGCGTGAAGATTTATGCCATACCGGAGCGCATAAAATTAACAACACGATCGGGCAGGCGTTGCTCGCACGGCGGATGGGAAAGTCCCGCCTGATTGCGGAAACTGGTGCTGGACAACATGGGGTGGCGACGGCGACGGTCGCCGCTCTGTTTGGCTTTGATTGCGAAGTCTTTATGGGGAGCGATGACGTTGTGCGGCAGGCGCCCAACGTGTTTCGTATGCGCTTGCTCGGAGCGAAGCTGCGCGAGGTAACGTCCGGTACGCGTACGCTCAAGGACGCCATGAACGAGGCGCTGCGCGATTGGATCACCCATGTTGCCACGACCTTCTACGTCATCGGCACGGTCGCCGGTCCTCATCCCTATCCTATGCTCGTGCGCGATTTTCAGGCAGTGATCGGTCGTGAGGTACGCCGGCAGATCGCTCGCCAGGAGGGACGACTGCCGGATTATCTTGTTGCCTGTGTCGGGGGTGGGAGTAATGCGATGGGGTTATTTACTGCCTTCCTCACGGATCCGGCTGTGCGCATGATTGGGGTCGAAGCGGGCGGACTCGGCGAGGGGCACAACGCGGCGTCCATCAGCGGTGGCAGTGTGGGGGTGCTTCACGGCAGCAAAAGCTACATTTTACAGGACGAAACCGGCCAAATCCGCGATACCTACTCGCTGGCTCCTGGGCTTGACTATCCAGGGGTTGGACCTGAGCTGAGTTATCTCCACGACCAGCGTCGTGTCACCTACGTCACGATTGCCGACGAGCAAGCGGTCGCGGGGGTCAAGCTGCTCGCCGAAACCGAAGGGATTATCCCTGCATTGGAGAGCGCCCATGCTGTGGCCTATGCAGCCATCCTTGCTCCGCGACTGCAGCCTGAACAGGTCATCGTCCTCAATCTTTCCGGGCGTGGAGACAAGGACCTCTCGGTTGTCGCGCGCCATATGGGGCTGGATGAACAGTCTGCTGGAGTGTGAGGGATGACGCGTATTCCTGCAACTTTTGCTGCCCTGCGGAGTCGCAGTGAGGCTGCCCTGATTCCGTATATTACTGCGGGTGATCCTACTCTCGAGGTGACCTTTCACCTCGTGCGAGAACTGGCCCGGCAGGGAGCCGATCTGATCGAACTGGGGGTGCCGTTCTCAGACCCTATGGCCGACGGCCCGGCGAACCAGCGGGCGGCGGAGCGGGCACTGCAGAGCGGCACGTCTCTGGCCCGGGTCCTCGAGTTGATTCAGCGCGTGCGCCCTCTCGTTTCTGTGCCCTTGATTTTGTTCAGTTATTACAACCCTATCTTCCGCTACGGGGGGGAGCGATTCGCGCGGGATGCACGGCAAGTTGGTGTCGATGGTCTCGTCTGTGTAGATTTGCCACCGGAAGAAGCTGATGAACTGAAGCGGGAGACCGATCGGCAAGATATAGACTTCATTTTTCTCCTGGCGCCGACTACTTCGGTATCTCGTGCGCGGATGATTCTCAAGCGCGCACGGGGATTCGTCTACTATGTTGCGGTGACGGGTGTGACTGGTGTGCGTGCCAACCTCCCGACTGAGCTGGATGATATGGTGCGGCGCATCCGGGCCATCTCCCCCGTTCCTGTCGGCGTGGGATTTGGGATCTCTTCTCCCGCACAGGCGGCTCAGGTCGGGCGTATTGCCGACGCTGTCATTGTCGGCAGCGCGATTTCGCATGTGATCGAAACCTACGCCCAGCAGCCGGACCTGGTCGCTCAGGTAGGAGCATTTGTCGGGGATTTAAAGCGTGCCATACGGGAGGGAGCGACACACTCGCTCTCCCCGCTGGCGGAGGTGGTGCCCAAAACACAAACCTAGCCCCTCAGGGAGGAAGCTATGGCCGTTCGCGCAATCAGACATGTCCAGGAAGAGGGGGAGTCGATTTGGCTCAAGTGCGGGACCTGTCAGGAGATCCTCTTTCGCAAAGAGGTCGAGCGCCGTCTCTTCGTCTGTCCCAAATGCGGAGCGCACCTGCGTTTAACGGTTGAACAGCGCCTGTTCATGGTGGTGGACCGTGGCTCCTTTGTCGAGCATGACTCTACCCTCAGTTCGCGGGATGCCCTTGGCTTTACTGATCGCAAGCCGTATGCGATGCGCTTGGCTGAGGCGCGATGCAAAACCGGCCATCGGGAAGGAGTCATCTGTGGGACGGCGACGGTCCAGGGTCGTCGGGTTGCGCTCGGGGTGTTTGACTTCGCTTTTTTGGGCGGCAGTATGGGAGCGGTGGTGGGAGAGAAGCTGACCAGGATTATTGAACATGCCCTCGCTGAGCGGCTCCCCGTTATTTTCTTCGCTGCATCTGGGGGAGCACGGATGCAGGAAGGGGTGCTCTCCCTCATGCAGATGGCCAAAGTGAGCATGGCGCTAGGTCGCTTACGGGCAGCAGGATTGCCCTACCTCTCGGTGTTGACCGATCCGACAACTGGTGGGGTCGCGGCTTCACTTGGCATGCTCGGTGACATCAACCTGGCGGAGCCGCAGGCTTTAATCGGCTTCGCCGGACCGCGCGTCATCGAACAAACCATCCGCGAGAAACTCCCGCCTGGGTTCCAGCGAGCAGAGTTTCTGCTCGAACACGGTATGATCGATCTCGTGGTCGAGCGGAAAGATCTCCGGCGGGTGTTGAGCCAACTCCTCGGTCTGCTGTGTGATTGAA
>JANWXO010000237.1 GCA_025057295.1 Candidatus Binatia bacterium
CTCCCACGGCAATCCACGCCATGACGTTCGTCGCCCACGCGGCTCGGTCACGCGCAGACTCAGTTTTGTGCGCAATGGCCTGCTCGCGGAGGCGCATCAGGCTATTAATCGCCTCGATGATACCATCACTGAGCTCGCTCTTCTGTTTCCGCCAAGGACTTTTCGGCGCCAGTGCGGTCTTCGCTCCCTCCACATACTGGGTATGGAGAGTCCTGATCCTCTCGACCAACTCCTGCTCCTGGGAGGTGTTGGTAAAGCTGGCAATACTCAGAAGCATGTGCTGGAAGTCGGCATTCCCCTGGAGCAGGTGATCCAGAAACGCCTTGTCGCGTAGCAACAAGTATTTTTCCGCGTTGCGGACTTGTGCGAGGAAGATCTGCAACAGTTTCTTCGCGGCTTCGAGGCCAGCGGCATCAAAGACGAGAATATTTGTGCTGAGACTCGCGAGCCAATGGAGCTGAGACAGGGCGTAGAAGCTAGAAAAAAGCAGGAGGCCGATCAGGGAGAGTTGCGCGAGAATGACCCGCCAGAAAATCGTGAGGCGCACCAGCCAGGGTCCTCCTCTATGGTACTCTGGCAGTCTGGCGCAAAGTGCGACAATGTGCAAGCGCTCCTTGGCCCCCACGGAGACAGGCCGCGCAACTGTTGTGGGAACGCCGAGATGGCCGAGGTGGCAGATCGCCTGCTTTCTTCGAGCACCTCACAGAATGCTGGTGGTGGGCTCTATGTTCCTTGCTTTCATCAAGGAGGCAGGAATACGTCGCGCTCTTGTTAAAGATCCTTGTCGCGACGGCGTGCTTCTGATGCTGGTTGAGCGCTCCTCCCGCTCGACGCAATCGCTTCTTGATACACCAAGATCTCCACCCGCCGGTTCTGATGCCGCCCCGCTGCCGTGGCATTGTCTGCTACCGGCATCCGCTCCCCGTACGACACGGCGGTGACACGCGACGGATCCACGCCCTTGGCGATCAGATAGCGTGCGACACTGGTTGCCCGTCGCTGTCCGAGTTCGTCGTTGTATTCCTCCGCTCCGAGGCTATCCGTATGGCCCGCCACCACGAACACTGCAGCTTCCAGCTGGGGCAGATCGGTGAGAAAGCCGTCAATCGCCGCCCGTGCCTCGGGCGTGAGCTGCCCAGAATTGGGGGCAAAATTTGCCCCCTCCCGTAAATTCAACACAAAGCGCCGCTCCAACCGTAAATGATCTAAGCGATCGATAATCCCGGCAACGCGGCTATCCGTCTCTGCGATCCGCGTCTCTAGCGCTCCTACGCGTCCCTCAACCTGCATGGTCCGATCGCCGAGAGGCGCCAGTTGGTCCATCACCCATCCACGGGTTGCAAGACACCCCGGGGTCACCAAGCCAAGACAAGCGATCAGAGGCACACTATATCTACGCCACACAACGTCCAATACCATAGCGACTATCCTTCCTTTCTTCGCGACCAATAGACAGAGACCGCTATCGCGGTACTGCTCGCTCCACTCCTGCGAACGAGAACGAGGGGGGGGACCTCTCCGCTGACGTGAGCTGCAGCGAAGAAGCCCCCGGCACTTCCCCAAGTACAACAGGGATCGTCTCGTACGCCTCTCCGTCCGTGACAAGGAGGGTCAACACACTCCCAGGAGAGCTCTGGGCAATCAGTTGGGCGAGAGCCTCCTCAGACGGAACAAGGCGCCCGTTTGCACCGATGATAATATGTCCTTCTTTGCCGCCTGCACCGTGAGGAGAAGAGGGGATAGCAGCACGCAATCCTGCCGCCGCCGCTGGTCCTCCGGGAAAAACCTCTAGGATTTTCACTCCCTGGATCCCTTTTTGGTGGACTTCTTTTCCCCGAATCCCCAAGTATGCATGCCGACCCGTCTCGCTTGTAGCCGGACGCACTGATCTCTGGGACGCAGCCGGAGGAGGAGGTTCTTGCGGCGCAACAACCGTGCGAGGAATCGCTGCCAATTCCCGTTTCACGGTTGCCTGCGCCACCCAATGGGCTACGACCCAGCTCGTACAGAGGGTGAGGAAAAGCCATAGGGTGAATGCAGACACAGGAGGGATGAGAGGTTCAGCTGTCCGATACCCTCTCTCGAGCACTTTTTGTACGCGCCGCTTCCACTCCATGACTCGCAAGCGTATCCGTACTAGTCTCCCCATGCTTACTCCCATACACCCAAGATCGGGACGAAAACTTTTAAGCAATACCTATGCCACAAACGCAGCACGGAAAGAGAAAAGCATAAACAGCGTAAATGTAGGCGTCTGCCTACACTACGGGGTGATCATTCAGGAGTCCTTAGAACACCCGACCTTCATCGACCCGATGCTTCGGGCCTGGGCTGGGTAGTGGCGGCGATCCTCCACGCCCAGGCGCAGCCGGAGCGGAGCTTGCTGGCGTGTTTTTGTGTGCCGAAGGAAGAATGCGTGCCTCGGTCAATACGACACTCCCCGCCGGAGCGGTCCCTGCCCCGGCAATCGATAAGGTCCCTTCGATCGTTAGCTCCTGCCCTCTCCGTATCCCTGTCTGTTGAGCAGTTTCCACTGTGATCGTGTTGCCAGCGTGGTCGACGAGAGTAAAGCGTCGCTTTGAAGGCACCGCCGCCAAATCAACAGCCCACACTTCCCCCACCTGTCCTTTGAGACGCACCACTCGCCCATGAAAAAGGGCCGGACGTCTCAGTACCTCGGCGATAGTGGTATACGAAACCCCGACAGGGAAAGAGAGCAGATGAGCTGAAGGATCGGGGTGAGGCTGATCAACGGAAGCGAAAGAAGACTGGGAAGGGACATTCAGGGGTCGCGGAGCGAGAGAACTCCTGCAAGACGTCACAAACACCAGGAGGACAAGAAGAGGTTGGACACAGCGAGTGCACACTGGCGCTGATGGTTAGCGTAGGCGGGTCGTGAAAGCAAGGAGGCAGATGCGCCTGAGAAAAGCAGGGAGCGGCAAGGATTAGGCCGTGCCATACAGAGACCCAACTGACGACAGGGCATCGTCAAGCATGCGCATATGGCGGCTGACCTCGACTTGCGTCTGCACGCGGGCGAGTAGCTCATGACTCTGCACCGGTTTCACCATGTACTCGCTGATCCCAAGCTCGACCCCTGCAAGCCGCGTCTTCAGATCATCTCTTGCAGTCAGCAAAATGACAGGAATCGATCGGCCTGCAGGCGTTTGCCGGAGCGCCGTACACACCTCCAGGCCGCTCATCCCCGGCATCATCACGTCGAGGATGATGACGTCGATCGCGTGCCGACACACCTGTTCCAGACACTCTCGCCCGCTGTAAGCTGTCAGCACTCGCATGCCCCGCCGTAAAAGAAAACGAGAGATGACATTGACAAAGTCACGGCTATCGTCAACCACCAAAACTGTCGGGGGCGTCGCGACACGGTGAGTCATAGCTCCAGTACTGAGCAACACCTATGCCGCCGACAGAAAATAGTGCGGGGAAGCAGAGCACCGCTCGCCCTGTTATCGTTACCTGTATGGATTCTCGTTCACGGATGTAGGCTTTTCCCTACAATCCACTCACAAATCGGCTGAAAAACCTTCTGCGCAGCTGCCGTGCCGAACATGACATCGAGATGCCCCCAGTCTTCCAGGAGATGAAATTCGGTCTCTTTCGCTGCTGTTCCCCGGGCAGTGTATTCCACGCGCTCCGCCCACGGGATGCCGGCTTTGTTCATATTGCCGCTCGCAAACGCGAGGATCGGGACATTCAGCTGGGTAAACGCTTTTTCGTAGTCGAACGCCACTCCCGCAAGATGACGTTTGAGGGAGAATCCACCATGGTTTTGCACCCGTGGCCAGTAACGATCTTCATGCAGAAAAATGCGGGCAAGGACCAGTACGTCTGCATACCCCCCCTTGGCATTCGACAATCCCCCTTGGGCGCCGAACATGGGGGACACGTACAAAAAATGGGCGAGTGCTTCTGCCCGATTGGCAAACACGTGCACGGGCAGAAAATCCGGGCCATCCGGGTCGGCCAGTGTGTCCTGTAACATCTTGATCCAGCGCCGATATGGCACGTAGCGGCGCTCCAGATCATCAGCGAACCACGTCGGCGTTTCGGGCCGCTCGCGGTACAGGGGCTCCTCATCCGGAGGGTCTAGCACGTAGCCATCAAGGAGGACGAGACCAAGGATATCGCCACGGCCATACCGTGCCGCCATGAGCGCAGCAAAAGTCGCTCCACGGCTGTAGCCACCAACGAAGATCTCTTGGATCCCGCTCGTCCGACGGACGAAATCCGCTGCCACCGCAGCGTCTTCCACGAAGGCTTCGACAGTCCAGGATTGCATGAAATGGGAATCGAAAATCTGCTCGCGCGGCACAAAGTGCGTCCGATAATCGAGCGTCCAGGTGTCGATACCACAGTGGGCGAGGTATAACCGCAGATCGTAGCGCGGGTCGGGAATGATCACCTCTCCGTGCATGTGGGCCCCAGGCAAGAAAAAGAACACTGGCCGGTTAGGAGACTGGAGCAGGGCTCTGCTCACGATGCGGTGCACGGCAATGTAGTCGTACTGTCCGTATGGTGGCCTCGCTCTGGTCCACACACTCTCAACCAGCCCAGAGGTGCCGGCTATGGCACGCTCAGCAACTGTCACAGCCCAGTCCGCCGCCCCAGCGGTCGGAACCGACAACGTGGCAGGGACCTGCGCCGGAGGGGGAGGATCGGCATAAAGCCGGGGATCAGAAAAAGGTTTCTTCGCCTGCGTCGCGCCACACGCCAGAGTCAGCGCAAGCGCGCCCCCCACCCCCCACCAGCACAAGGTCCATCGCAGATCTCGCCACCTGCACGACGCCCAGCCACACGCGCGGCTCATGGTCTACCCCATAGGGAAATGTCTCCTTCCTGAGCAGGCCCGGCTCAGTACAGCACCCCCTCCTCTTTCAGTCTTTGAATCTCATCTGCAGCAAACCCAAGAATGTCTCGCATCACATAATCGGTATGCTGGCCACGCAGCGGGGCGGCCGCCTGTACCTCGCAGGGAGTCGCGGATAACTGCCAGGGAATCCCCGCATGAATGCGCCTGCCGACCTCAGGGTGTTCTTTTTGCACTAGATAACCACGCGCGGCGAGGTGGGGATTGGTCGCCAAATCTTTGTTGCTCATCGACGGGAAGGCAGCCACACCAGCCTGCTGCAAGATTTCGGTCACTTCCCACCGATCGCGCTCTTTGGTCCACGCGGTGATGATCTCCTC
>JANWXO010000238.1 GCA_025057295.1 Candidatus Binatia bacterium
GGGGCGGAGTAACAGCGGACGTACTCGTCGATATCCTCCTCGGTGATGGCCGTGGGGTTATAGGCGGTGCGATAAAACCAGGTCAAGTAGAGACGCTCACGCCCGGCAACGAGCGCTTCCGGGAGATCGCGCACGTTGTGAAACGAGATGTGCCAGAGACCGCCCCGGCGAGACATCTGCGGCAGTTCTTCCAGTCCAGCACCAGGAATGGGTACGTCGAGGATCACGAGCCGCCTGACATCCTCAGGATGCGCGCAGGCGTAGGCGTACGCGACTGGCCCGCCCCAATCGTGCCCGACGAGGAAGATGCGTCGAAACCCCAGTTTGCCTACCAACTGATAAATATCGTCGGCGATTGTCCGCTTGTCATAGCCGGTAGCCGGTTTTGACGAATCCCCGAGCCCGCGCATATCTGGAGCAATGACGGTGTAGCGTTCGGCGAGGGGCGGGATGATTTTGCGCCACTGGTACCACGTCTGCGGCCAGCCGTGCAGCAAGACCACCGGATCCCCCCGACCGGCGGTGACGTAGTGTAGGCGAACATCATTGACGACCGTGGTGTGGTGAGTAACAGCGAGTTGAGACATCGGTGTGCTCCGTGTGTGTTGAGGTGTAGTGAGTTATCCGCCTTGGAGGGTTAGCACACTCCCTTCGCCATCCGCGGGGATGTAGATCGTACCGTCCGGCCCGACAGCGAGACCGCCGGCGAACTCCATGGGGCCGCGGGAGCAGCCCGGTGGATCCCCGATAGGAAGGTGAGAGGCCAAAACCTGTTGCTGCTGCGTCAGCAAATTGAAAGTGCGTAGCTCTTTGGTGCCGTGGTCGAGGATCAGGAGGGTGTCTTGTCGCAGAGCGATCCCTTTTGGCTTGGCCAGACCTTCACACACCACCGAGACGGTGCCGTCCCTGGCGACCCTGACGACCCGGCCGTGCGCCGGCTCGGTCACGAAGACGGTCCGGTCCGCGGCGATGACGACGTCGCAGGGAGCAGCAAGACCAGTGGCGATGGTCTCTGAGCGTCCATCCAGATAGACGCGCAACAGCTTGCCCGTTGCGGCTTCTGCGCAGACGATGCTGCCATCGCTGTCCCATGCAAGTCCATATGGTTGTTGCAGTTTACGGACAATCGTCCTGAACGGGCGTCCATCGGGGAAATACTGCACCACATCGCCAGTCAGCGTGGTAAGCCATAATTCTCCCGGCGCTCCGACCGCCATGCCGCGGACGAAGCCTGGGAAAGTATTGTCGAGCAGTCCGCCGAGGCGAGTGAGGTGTCCTCGGGGGGAAAGAATTGCCAGGCTGAGTCCGTCGGCAATATAGAGCTGTCCGGCTTCCCCGCAGGCGACTGCCCAGGGACCGACCAGACCGCCGGGAACCAGCACGCGTTCAGCGTTGCTCCCATCGGTGGCCACCTCGTCGACACCGCCGTCGACGAAATGGGAAAGGAAGAGGCGATTGTCGGGACTGAAAGCGAGGTTGTCGATGCCAGGGCGCACCCGTGCAATGACGGTTTTCGCTCCGCTCTGCACGTCGATCCGCACCACCTCACCCGTACCGGCCTGCGGGACGATCAGCTCCCCGCGCCGGTTGAATTTCACCGCCGGCGGCGACTTCAATCCCTCTGCTACCTTTTCCCGTGTCCCGGTCTCAATATCGACACGCCAGACTTCTCCCGCCGGCACCAGGGGAAAGTACAATTTCCCATCTGGTCCGACGGCGAGAGCGTTCGGACCGCGTAAGTCATCGGCAATGAGGCGGGGGGCACGACCGTCGTAGGGATAGAGCTCGAAGATCCGGCCGCCACGGCGGAACTCGTCGATGAACACCCGGTCCTGGTGGATGGTGATACCGTTCGCGCCGGGGAGGTTGTCGGCGACGATACGCACGGTGCCTGCAGGCGTCCGGGCGCAAACGCGGGCGCTCATCACTTCGGTCACGTACATGGTGCCATGCGAGTCGAACGCGACGTCGTCAGGAGCGACGATGGGTCCGCCGAGGGGCGAGATGAGCTCCAGACTCCCATTGCGAATATCGATCGCCGTAATTTGGCTGCCGAACGCCTGGGTGACGTACAGGCGGCCGTCAGGACCGAACTGCATGCCGTTGGCGCCAAAGAGTCCGCTCGCCGGCAGCAGGCGCGAGATCCGCCAGCCTGGAGCGGCCTGGGGTTCTTTTGCGGCGGCGCCGAGGAGCATCTGGTAGCGATTCATTTCCCCTCCTTTCCTTGTCTCATGGAGCTCATGTGACGCTCTGCCGTCGTTTCTACCGAGGCTAGCAGCCGGAGTCAAATCAGTCTGGAGGTCCTCCGCCTCTTCATACGCAGGGTTCAGAGGGGTGTGGTACATTTGCCCTATTGCAAATAACCTGGAGCCACCTTACCTCACCTTACCTCATTGTGAAGCCTGGTCTGAGCGAGGAGGAGTTCTACCGGCTCGCGGACAAAGACAGCGACTGGGAATACCTGGACGGGAGAATCATCGTGCATGCGCCCGCCTCGAATCCGCACGGAAATCTCTTCCACTTTCTCCTGACCCTTCTCAGTGTCTCTGCGGACGAGAAAGGCGGTACAGGAGTGCGCGGCTCGCGCTATCCGATGCGCCTGGATGTGAACTGGTCTCCGGAGCCAGGGATTGTCGTGTCCGCGAGAGCCGCACGCATGTGCTGACACCCCGTTTCCTGGACGGACCTGCCGACATGGTCACCGAAATCGCCTCGGAGAGCGACCCGCGGTTGGACTCCCGCGAAAAGCTCCCCCGTTATCGTCAGGCAGGAATAGAAGAGATCTGGCTCGTCAACCCCTCTTGCAGTAGCGTGGTCACCAGCTTCTACGAGGAGCAAATCACCCAGGCCGTCAACCTCTAGGCAGGGACAGTTCGCCGCTCGGAGTGAGTGTGCGGGTCACCCGACTCGGGCAAACTGCCGGTGCTCGGTGGCATGCTGACAGGTTTGACAATCAGCGTGCTCCTGTCGTAGAGTGCCCCGTATCCGATACCGCTCGTCTGTTTCTGCCTGTTGACCGAAGAGGGAACTCAATTCTACCCACAAAGGAGGATCGGTTATGGCAGCATACGGCATCATTTCGGCGGATTCCCACTTTGTCGAACCACCCAGCATGTGGGCCGAGCGAATCGATAAACGGTTCCGCGATCGTGCCCCGCATACCGTGCGTGGGCTCCACGGCAAAGACGGGGAGTTCTTCGTCTGCGAAAATATCGACCCCTTCCCGGTGGCCGCGTTCTTCGGCGCTGGCGTGCCATCGGAGATGTTGCCCGAGCACAACAAGAAAGGTATGGAGGCCGCGCCTGCCAGCGTGTGGGATCCGGCTGCGCGCATTCAAGACCAGGATCGCGATGGTGTCGTCGCCGAGGTCATTTACACTTCGATGGGCATGCCGTTGTACATGCTCGATGACGCCGAGCTGCGTGCCGCCTGTTTCCGTGCCTACAACGATTGGGCGGTCGAGTACTGCAGCTATAACCCCAAGCGGCTCCTGCCGCTCGGGTTGATCACGCTGGAGGACATCAACGCCGGGGTCCAGGAGCTGCAGCGCATCGCCAAGAAGGGCATGCGCGGGGCGATGATCTGGGCTGAGGCGCCTGGGGACAAGCCCTACAGCCATCCGGACTACGACCCGTTTTGGGCAGCCGCACAGGACATGAACTTCCCCCTCTCCTTGCACATCCTGACCGGCCGCAGAGGGACCGGGATCAACTTCTTCAGCGGCAATCTCGCGCTGCAGGCGACCACCCTGCACCACGAGATCGAGCGTTCTCTCGCGGTCTTCGTGCTGGGCGGGGTGCTCGAACGCTTCCCCAAACTGACGATCGTCTCGGCCGAGAACGATGTGGCCTGGATGCCCTATCTCATGTGGCGCATGGATATGATTCACGGCCGGTTAGGGGCGTTGACCAACACCAAGCTGAGTCTGAAGCCGAGCGAGTACATCAAGCGGCAGGTGTACGCTACGTTCATCAACGAGCCGGTGTTCCTCAAGACCTTAGACCTCTACGGGGCGGACAACGCCATGTGGTCCTCTGACTACCCGCACACCGCTGCCACCTGGCCGCGGTCGCAGGAGTTTATCAACAAAACCTTCGAGACCGTGCCAGCGGACATCCGGCGGAATATCCTCCATGATACTGCTGCGCGGGTGTACGGAATCGACGTGTAAGGCGCACAGAGAACCGGCGGGTTGAGGAGCGCCGCGTGCTCGTCCGCGGTGTTCCTCTCCTGGTTTCCCATTGCCATGGAAAAGGAGGGCCTATGCCACAGTTTGACACGATCATTAAGGGGGGAATCGTTGTCGACGGGACGTTAGTGCCGCCATACCGGGCCGACGTCGGGATCAAGGACGGCAAGATCGTCCAAATCGGTCGCCTGAAAACCAACGACACGCGGCGAGTACTCGACGCTTCGGGGCTCATCGTCGCTCCAGGGGCGGTGGACTTGCACGCCCACTATGACGCGCCGATCCACTGGGATCCATACTGCACTATCGGTAGCTGGCACGGCGTCACTTCTGTCACCAACGGGAACTGCGGGTTCGGCTTCGCACCGGTCCGTCCCAAAGACGTAGACCGCTCCATGTGGGCGATGGAGCGCAACGAGGCGATCCCTTTCGAAGCCATGAAGGCGACCATGCCCTTTACTTGGGAAACCTTTCCGCAGTGGATGGATCACATCGATCGCATGCCGAAGGCGGTCAACATGATCCAACTCGTCCCCATCACCCCGCTGGTGAGCTACGTGATGGGTGGCTGGAACGAGGCGAAGAGCCGTCAGCCCAACGAGAAGGAGATGGCAGAAATCGTTCGCGTTTTCCACGAAGCGATGGCGGCGGGCGCCGGCGGATGGGGCGCCCAGCGCCTCACGGGCTACGGAGCCTCGGTACAGCGGGACTACGACGGTACGCTCATGGTTTCGGACCTGATGTCGGATGAGTTTTACCTCAACATGGCCCAAGCCCTCAGCACCTACGACCGGGGCATGATCCAGTTTGCGCAAGTGTCCGGGGCCCTGGATGAAGGGGTGGAAGGCCCGCGGCGGGATATGACCTTCGCCGGACGATTGGCCGAGCTGAGCGGCCGGCCGACCTTGTTCAACGCCGTGTTGGTTACCGATGAACGCCCCCAGGTGTTCCGCACGATGCTGAGCGTGGTGGACGAGTATAATAAGCGCGGCGTGCCCTTAGTGGCGCACGGGCTCAC
>JANWXO010000239.1 GCA_025057295.1 Candidatus Binatia bacterium
GGGGAGCATGTTCCTCCTGTTTGCCGTCCTCCCTCTGTTCGTCGTCCAAGAGCTGAAAGGCCTGGAATCCCAGGTCGGGTTGATCATGGGAGCGTTCGCCGTCTCCGCCGTCCTCGCCAGGCCCGCATCCGGGCGGCTCGTGGATCGCTGGGGCCGCAAAGCTGGGCTCAGCCTCGGCTCGTTGATCTATTGCATCGCACCGGCGCTGTACACCCAGGTCACGTCGGTACCGGTCATGACGGGACTGCGGTTTTTTCACGGGATCGGCATCGCGGTGTATACCACAGCTGGCAGCGTCATGGTGGCCGACATTTCGCCACCGAGCCGGCGGGGAGAGGCAATGGGCTACTATGGGATGGCGCTCAACCTCTCGATGGCGATCGGTCCGGCTTTGGGTGCGGCACTGATCAAGCCCATTGGTTTCGTCGGTTTGTTCTGGCTTTCCGCGGCTCTCGCGCTGGCCAGTCTGCTCCTCATCCAGCTCCTGCACGAACCACGGCACCTGCATAGCCACGGGCATGCTCCTCCTGCGCCACCGCCGTTGTTCAGCCGCGCGGCCCTGTTCCCGGGCTTCATCGCCCTGTGCATGACAGTCACGTTCGGCGCCGTGGTCTCTTTTCTCCCGCTGTTCGTACAGGCACATCATTTGGGCAATCCGGGTCTCTTTTTCACCGTCTACTCGACCGTGGTCATCGTCACCCGGCCGCTGGCCGGGAGATGGTCCGATCGCTTTGGCCGGTCAGCGGTGATCATCCCCGGCATGTTCATCCTGGGAGTCTCCATGATCATCCTGGCGTACACTACCTCGATGATCGGACTCCTCGCGGCAGCGGTGCTGCAGGGACTCGGCTTCGGCGGAGTTCACCCTTCTATTATGGCCCTCATGGTCGACCGGTCGACCATCCATGACCGTGGTCCCGCCCTGGCGACGTTGATGGCTGCGTTCGATATCGGCGTCGGTCTGAGCGCCATTGGCCTCGGCATGGTCCTGGAACACACCAACTTCACCATCATGTATCTCTGCGCCGCCGGTGTCGCTTTTATCGGCACCGGGGCAGCGCTCACCGGTGCCCTGAGCAGCCGATAGGCCTCGTCCTTCCGCCCCTATCTTCATCGGCCCGGCTGCACTAAAGCAGCCGCGGCCCCGTGCCGATGAAGATGGCATGAGGCCATATGTACTCCATAAGCGTGCGATCATCCTCTGGGTTTTGTTGCTCTCGCTCTCTGCAGATGTACCGCTCTTTGCCGCCCCGCTGGTGCACTCCGGCACGGTCATTGGCATCACCGATGGTGATACCATTCAGCTCTTGGAACAGGAAAAAACGTCGACGATCAGATTGGCAGAAATCGACGCTCCGGAACGGGGCCAGGCTTTCGCTACCCAATCGAAAAAGGCGCTCGCCAACCTTGTTTTCGGCAAAGAGGTCATCGTCGTCGAGCAGGGACGCGATCGTTATGGACGCATCGTCGGTACTGTCTACGTCGGCACCGTCAACGTGAACGCGGAAATGGTCCGGCAAGGCATGGCGTGGGTCTCCCTCCGCTATGCCAAAGACCCTGGCCTCTTACGACTCGAAGGCCAAACACGGGCAGAAAAACGCGGGCTCTGGGTCGATCCTCATGCGATTGCTCCATGGGAGTATCGCCATGGCAAGAATGGAGCCTCTCACCTGGCGCGTGTCACTGCAGAGGATACGCAGGCAGGAACGATAACGGACAACGCTGAGCCCCCCACAGCCCAGGGACGAGAGGATCAAGACGCTCCCGCGTCAGGAGCAATCATCGGCAACCGCAACAGCAAAATCTACCATTGGCCTGGGTGTCCGAACTACCGTGCGATCGCCCCGCAAAACCGAATCTTTTTCACGAGCAGAGCGGAGGCTGAAGCAGCGGGCTTTCGCGCGGCCAGGAATTGCCGATAATCCGGCGCACGTTTCGCTTCCGCAGCTCGGTGGCGCTTTCCTCAGTACCAGAGGAGCTCGCACTGCTCTCCAGCAGGCAGAGGATCTGCACCCCCTGGCTTGCGGGAGACGATCCTCTCAGATACTAGCGTGCTGCTTGTGGAGGCTCCCTTGAAGACCTTTCTCCGTGTCTACGCGATCGCATGCTTCATAGTCGGTTGTGTCTTCCTCAGAGCGGGCTACGCCCAGGAACGGACATTACCGACTCGAACGGATATCCAACACTGGATTGCAACCCACTTAGAAACCCGCCCCACCTTCCAGGAAGGAGCGGTCTTGGTGCAGGCCGACCTAGAGAAGCTGCGACCCTTCCTCCCACCGCGGTACCTGGAGGAATTCGATTTTCCTGGTGTCGAGTTCCCCATCTCCCCGACGGGGAACTATACACCACACCCAGACTATATGGCCGCGACCGAGCAATATTCGAACCAGACCCGTCTCGCTGCCGACGGTGCCCTCGAGGGGTATGTGGCCGGACGCCCGTTCGCACATGCCCTGCTCAACCCTGAGGACCCCCAGGCTGGCCTCAAGGCAGCCTGGAATTTCAATTACCGTTGGCAGTTTTACGGCATGCACGTCCAGCGCTACCTCGGGGCCCTGATGGCGAAGGGCGGGACGGCTGCCCCACTCCCCGGCTTTCCCTCAGACCTGATCCAAGGCGGGGGACGCGTCGTGCGCCACCTCGTGGCCCTCTACCAGCGGGTGTACCACAGTCACCTCGCCCAGTTACCGCACTCCAACTATACCCTCCCTCTTCAAGGAGCAGGAGAATTTGAGTTTAAAGACTACGTCGAGTTCCTCGAACCGTACGATGTGCGCGGCTCCCGCTTCCTGGTCTATCGCTACGAGGACCCACGCAAGCAGGACGACGCCTGGGGCTTCCTCCCGCACCTGCGCAAGGTGCGACGCCTATCGGTCACGGAGCGGGACGATGCGATCGGCGGCACGGACATGACGCTGGACGATTTTACCGGCTTTTCCGGCCGGGTGCTCGACCACCAGTGGAAATTTCTCGGCTGGAAAGTGATCCTGCACGTGATGAACTCTCGTCACCCCTACGCCCGCTTCTACGGACCGAACGGGTGGCTCCCCTATGACCGGTGGGAGTTACGGCCGTGCGCAGTTGTCGAGCAGATCCCCTTCGGCGAGCGGTCCTACGGCAGCAAGATCTACTTCTGGGACGCCCAGACGTATGAAACCACCCTGGTCCTCGTGTTTGATCGACGCGGAACCCTCTGGAAGGTGATCGACTTACTTCACGGCTGGTCAGAAGACCCTACCCAACCCGCCTCCGACCGCGGCAAGTACGTGCCCCGACAGATCGGGTTCACCATCATCGACGTGCAAAAAGAGCAGGCCACTGTTTTTTCCGCGTATGAGATCACCTACCCTGCAGTGACCGCCAGTGAAATCAGTGAACGGTATGACATGAACATCCTCAGCGAGGGCAAACGATAGAGCAAACACCTTCTCGACTCCACCTGCCACCAGAAAGAAGACAGTGAGGGGTCCGGTCGAGGCAGCCCCTCACCGTGGTATGGCAACCAGGTTACTTGCGCATGCTTTTTTCGACCATTGCTTCGACCCGGGCCGCAGCATTCTCAGCCCGCTGGGCGGCGGCCTCCACTCTGGTTGCAGCAGCTTCCGCCCGTTGCGCTGCTGTTTCGGCCCGCTGGGCGGCGGCCTCAGCCCGCTGTGCTGCCGGAGACCAGGTATCTTGGATCTCTGGCTGTCGTGCTGCACAGCCCATACTGAGCGCGGCAGAGAGTGCCCCTGCCGCAATCCCAGCCATCAGCCGTCTCGAAGTCCGCATCCTGCTCACCCCCTTTCTTCCTCAATTATGAAGGCATTCTTCCATACTACCGCATGGGCATACCCGGTATCTCTGTCACCCGGGATCGCCATAACTGGCTCACGCCCACACCGTCTTTCCTTTATTAGATTAAATAAACAACGGTGCCAAGACGAGGGTCAGCGTGCTTAACAGTTTAATCAGAACGTGCAGCGAAGGACCGGCAGTATCCTTCAAAGGGTCACCGACGGTATCGCCCACGACGGCTGCCTTGTGCGCCTCGGAACGTTTGCCGCCGAACTGCCCGGTTTCAATAAACTTTTTCGCATTGTCCCAGGCCCCGCCTCCGTTATTCATGAACGTTGCCACGAGAATACCACCGATCGTGCCGACCATGAGAAAAGCGGCAACACTTTCGGCCCCGAGCCCGACAGACCGGAAGATGACCCCGACGCCGATTGGCATTGCCACGGCGATCAGTCCCGGAAGGATCATTTCTTTCAGGGCACCGCGGGTCACGATGTCAACACACTGAGCGTAATTGGGCCGCGCCTTCCCCTGGAGGATCTCCGGCTGCCGGCGAAATTGCTCACGTACATCATTGATCACGTAGTACGCAGCACGACCGACCGCACGGATGGTCAGCCCGCTAAACAGAAAGATTAACATCGCTCCCAGCAACCCCCCGATAAAGACGGCGGGTTTCGCAATATCGACACTATCGAACGACCGTCCCGTGAGAACCTCCACTTCATCCAAATATGCCGAGAAGAGCAGAAATGCGGCCAGTGCTGCGCTGCCGATCGCATATCCTTTGGTGAGCGCCTTGGTCGTGTTGCCCACCGAGTCGAGACGGTCGGTTTTCGCACGGACCGCCTCAGGTTGCTGGCTCATCTCGGCAATGCCGCCGGCGTTATCCGTAATGGGACCAAAGGTATCCATCGCCAGGATGTACGCGCAGGTCGCAAGCATTCCCATCGTCGCAGTGGCAGTCCCATACAGCCCGGCACTGGCCGCGCTGAGCTCAAACCCCGCAAACGCACGCACGCCGCAGTAGTACGACCCCAGGATCGCCGCCGAGGTGACGGCCACCGGCAGCGCGGTACACTCAAAAGCGACCGCCAGACCGGTAATGATACTCGTCGCCGAACCAGTTTGCGAGGCACTGGCGATTTCCCGCACCGGCCGGTACCGGTATTCCGTATAGTACTGGGTGATGTACACGAAAAGAATGCTGGTCACGATACCAATGAGCCCGGCGACAAATAACCAGTTTGCAGGTGTGGCATCTATTCTGCCGCCCCGATGTAGCACAAGCAGTTGATGGGTCGCGAGATAAAACCCTACGGTCGCCAAGAGGCAGGTAATAAAATATCCGCGATTGAGAGCGTGCATCGGGTCGCCATCCTCATCCGTCCGCACGCTCGAGATACCTACGAGACTGGCAAGGAGCC
>JANWXO010000023.1 GCA_025057295.1 Candidatus Binatia bacterium
GAAACGCTCCAAACTCCATGCGGCAGCGATAAGGGCGAAGGCGGTCAGCCGGGCGGGAACGAGATTGGCGAGATCGTCGCAGCGGGCGGCAACTTTGCCGAAATACTCATACCGCTCAGTTCGATAACCGAGCATAGAATCCAACGTATTGACCGCCTTATACGCCATTGCCAACGGTACTCCCCCAAGCGCAAGATAGAAGAGAGGCGCAATCACCCCATCGGAGCTGTTTTCAGCGACCGATTCAACGGTCCCACGTACGATCGCGGCTTCTGGCAAATCTGTCGTTTCGCGGCTCACCATCCGCGCCAGCAGCAACCGGGCACGCGGGAGATCGCCCGCATACAGGGCGTCGAGCACTGCCTGGGCGTGTTCCTTGAGGCTTCGTCGTGCGAGACACAGAGACCCTAAAACAACGCCGATCCCCTGCCCCAGCCACCACGATACCGCCGTCAGCACTTGCAGCAGGAGTGCGGTGAGCAAGTACGCCCCCAGGACGATGCTCGAGACCAAAATCAGCCCCGACACCATTTCACGGATCGGGGTTTCTGGTCCGCGACGCAGCCATCTTTCCCCCACGACAATCGCTTTCCCGATCGCGCGGACTGGATGGGGCAACCAGTCGGGGTCACCGACGAGGGCGTCCAGGAGAAATGCCAGAACAACAAGCGCAGCACCGTCCACGTGTAAGAGCCCGATCCCTCACTCGACACCGCGACTCCCTCTGCTACCCACGGCTGTCCCAGCAGAGCGCACGGAGGTTCCTGGGGTCATCGACAGCTCACAGCCGTTTGAGTCCTTGGGTTACTGCGTCACACACGACCCTTCCTAACAGTTCCCCTAAGCGAGTATGTTTGCCACAGTAGGCATACGCAGGCGTCCCTCGCGGACACGCAATCGCCACACAGTCCGTTCCTGTCCCGGTAGCCAGGGCGGCGGAGATGGTACTCCGTACACGTGCAGCATACAGCGCACTGACCTTCGCTTCGGTCGCGATCGCGACCGCCTCTGCCAACGCAGCATCGGTGAGGGGGTGATTCACCAAGACGATCAGATTGATCGTTCCCGGTTGCTCCTCATAGGTTGCCGGGTCACCGACCGTCAAGGCGTTACTCACCCCTACGGTCGCGAAACACTCGAGGGCGAGGGAGTCTCCTCGCGCGGCGCAACGCACGACTCGCTCCATTTGCACCCCGGTCATCAGCCCAACTGCAGGCAGGAGTACCTGCAGGCGCGAGGCAAGGGTCTGCAGATAGACCGTAGGCTCATGCGCAGGGTATTCATCGATACGGACCTGATGGTTCAGGATAGTGCGTGCTTCCCGCAACCCGCCACCCAACGGTGCCCAGCTCAACACGCGATAGAGAGTCGGGCAGGTCACAATCAGGGTGCGGTCACGCACCGCGGCAGTCCACGGCATAGTCATCGCCCTGCTATGTGCACGGGCCGATATCCCCGCCTCTGTCCCGTGCGCTTCCCTCTCCGTGCTTCTGCGCTACCCCAGCTTCCGCAAAGGTGGCCATTTCGTTCAACAACCTCACTGCCATCTCGACCAGATGCATGCCGAGCGCCGCTCCCGTTCCTTCTCCCAACCGCATGGCGAAATCCAACAGCGGCTTCACCTGCAGCGCTGCAAGCACTCGTCCATGGCCGGACTCGGCTGAAAGATGGGAAAAGATCAGCCGCTCTTTCACCTCGGGGTGCAGCGCACAGGCGACCCACGCCGCGGCGGTGGCAATGAAACCGTCGACGACCACGGGGACGTTACGGCTCGCCCCCGCGAGACACACCCCCGCGATAGCAGCGAGTTCATAGCCGCCGACCTTGGCTAGGACGTCGATCGGATCGGCCGGATCGGGGCGATGACAGGCCAAAGCACGTTGGATCACCGCAATTTTCTTCCGCCGTGTGGTCGCATCGATCCCAGTGCCTGCACCGGTCAGCTCCTCCGCCGGGAGACCGCTGAGGGCCGAGAGCAGCGCCGCCGCCGTCGTCGAGTTCCCGATTCCCATCTCCCCGACACCCAGCAGGTCCGCCCCGGCAGCAATTGCCTCCTCGGTGAGGGCAATGCCGATCTCGATCGCCTGCACTGCTGCTGCCCGCGTCATTGCCGGCCCATACGCAAAGTTTGCCGTCCCATAGGCGACTTTCCGCTGGATCAACCCCGGCAGCTGGGGGTCGAAGTCGTGATCCACCCCAACGTCCACGACCTTGACCGTTATGTGCAAATGACGTGCTAACACACTGATCGCCGCCCCGCCGCGCAAGAAGTTATAGACCATCTGGGCGGTCACCTCTTTGGGATAGGCGCTGACCCCTTCGCCGCTCACCCCGTGATCCGCACAAAAGACAAACAACACCTTGTGCTGCAGGCGAGGCCGTTCCTGCCCAGTGATGAGGGCATAGCGCAGTGCCAGTTCCTCGAGGCGGCCCAAGCTCCCTTGCGGTTTGGTGAGCTGGTCGAGGCGAGACTGCACCCGGTCAGCCAGGGTGCGGTCGAGCGGCTGAATGCGTGTCAACGTTCGCTCCAGCACCTCCACACGCTTCACCCTTTGACCTTGAGAGGCAACCCTGCGGTCATAAAGATCACTTCCTTGCACGCCTTGGCGAGCTGCTGATTGACGGCACCGAGCAGATCGCAGTATTCGCGGGCGAGAGGGTTCTCTGGCACGATCCCCAGTCCGACCTCGTTGCTGACGGCGAGAAAATGGAAGGGGAAGAGGGGAATTTCCTCGACCAGCTCAGCAACCTGGTTGTGCAATTGGTCCCGCTGATTGGACAGCAACGCATTGGAGACCCACAGGGTGACGCAGTCGAGCACCACCGCACCGACGCTCTCATCGAGCTCCTTGAGGCGCCAGACGACTTCGAGAGGCTCCTCTATCGTTTCCCAACGACGGCTGCGCCGCCGTGCCCGATGGCGCGCAATGCGCCGCCGCATCTCCTCGTCCTTGGCTTCGGCTGTGGCGACATAGACGAGACGACCGTCCCACCCCTGGGCCCGCTGGAGCGCATAGGCGCTTTTTCCAGACCGGGCACCGCCGAGCACCAAAACGCTTTCTTTCGCCACCTGTGTGCGGGGCATACGCTCTCCTTCTCGGCCACTCCCCATATCGGCGGGTGTTCTGCTTGACAAGAGGGGCACCTGCTTGCATGTCCTGCCTGGATCCAGTAACGCACAGGACATGGCACGCAAACGGGGAAACGACAAAAGCCGCAAACAGGTCTGGCGAGAGGAGTCGATTTTACAAGCCGCCGCTGCCTGTTTCGGCGAGCAAGGGTATCGCGCCACCACGCTCGAGGCGGTGGCCGAGCGCGTCGGCATCTCACGGGTCACGCTCTACCGTTACTGTCCCAGCAAAGAGGAACTGCTCATCCGTGTCTTTGAGCGGTCCATCGCTATTTTTCAACGCGGACTGCGCCAAATCTGCGCCCAGGACGTTCCCCCGACGGAAAAGCTGCGCCAGATCATCCGCCACCAGGTCCGCCTGATGGCCGATCACCGGAACTTTCTGTCGGTTTTCTTCAGCGAAGAAGTGAACCTCCCCCCGGACATGGCACAGCGGGCCCGGAATGAACGGCGCGCATACAACGCCCTTATCGAGGGGGTGATTCGCGAGGGGATCGAAACAGGGCAGTTGGCCCCCTTTCCCCCCAAACTGTTAACGTTCGCTCTACTGGGCATGTGTAACTGGCTCTATCAATGGTACCAGCCGCACGGTCCACTCTCGGCCGACGAAGTGGCGCGGATTTTTATCCAGCTGGCCGAGCACGGGTACTTGCATCAAGATGCTCAACACGACCTCCTCAAGCGCCTCGAGCAGATCGAAACAGAACTGGCAGCGCTGCGTCCCCTCATTCAAGCCGCCCTGCGCGACCGCCAAGCGACACTCGCTCCTCCGGCGTAATCCCCCGTGAGAGACCTTCCGGCCGTAAGCAGGGGATCCTCGTGCAGGAACCGTAGGCGCCACCGAAGCTCCTGGACAGTCCACCCTCATCCCCCTTGGCTTTACCCTCGGCAGTGCTAAGAAAAAGGGGGCAAGGAGGAGCGTATGGCCGCCCCACCGACCAGACCGTTGCCGGTTGCCGACGATCTGTCACGGCCGTTTTGGGAGGCCGCCAGACAACATCGACTCGTCGTGCAACGGTGTCAGGCGTGCGGATACTTCAACCACCCTCCTCGCTCAGCCTGTGATGCCTGCTTGTCACCGCAGCTCTGCTTTGAACCGGTCAGCGGTCGGGGCACGATTTACAGCTTCACTGTCATGCACCAACCTGCTGTCGCCGGGTTCGCAGAACAGCTCCCGTATCTCAACATTCTGGTGGAACTGGACGAGCAGCCGCTGTTATTCATGGTTTCTGATCTCCCGATTGGGGAGCGAGAAAAAGTGCGCATCGGCGCACGGGTTGAAGTGTGTTTCGAGGAGATCGATGCGACACTCACCCTCCCGCAATTTCGCGTGGTATGAGAGCGTCACCCCTTCCGACAGGAACCCGCTATGTGGACAGGACGCGGCAAAACAGCAATCGTCGGTGTCGGCTATTCTGCACTCACCCGCCACGCACAAAAGCCGCTCGGCTTGCTCGCTCTGGATGCCTGCCGTGCAGCTATCGCCGATGCCGGACTCGAACCTGAACAGATCGACGGTCTCGCGACCTATCCAGACGCGCCGTTTTTCGGCGCAGGCAACCGTGACGGCGAAGATATCGTCAGTGTCGCGTATCTGCTCAACCACCTCCCGCTGGCACCGGACATCCGCTGGTACGCGCAAATCGAAACCGGCATGATCGCCAGCCCGGTCATCGAAGCGGTGCATGCGCTGCTCGCCGGCGCGTGTACCTACGCCCTTGTGTGGCGGGCGCTGCACCAGCCCCGCGGCCGCTATGGCGCGTGGTCGAGCAGCCAGGCGACCGGTGAGGCCCAGTTTACCGCTCCCTATGGCTGTGCCGCGATCTTTCAGTGGCATGCCATGGCGTGGCAGCGCTACATGCACCGGTACGGTGCGACGCGTGAACATCTGGCAACCTTGGTCGTCAACAGCCGCCGGAATGCCAACCGCAACCCACGCGCGTTTTTCTATACGACCCCGCTGACGCGCGAGGACTACCTCTCGGCCCGCTGGATTGCCGAGCCGCTGTGTCTGTTCGACTGCGATATCCCAGTGGAAGGGTGTGTCGCCCTGGTCCTGACCACTGCCGACAGAGCACGCGACCTGCGCAACCCACCCGCCTATATTGCCGGGTACGGCCAAAACACAAGCCGCCGACGCACCCTGCTGCACTACGCCCTCGATGACTATATGGCGTGCGGCGCCTCGCTGGCGCGTAAATTGTGGTCATCGTCGGGGCTCGGACCGCAAGACATGGACGCCGCGCAACTGTACGACGGGTTCAGCCCCTCCGTGCTCTACTGGTTGGAGGCAGCGGGCTTCTGTCCCGAGGGGGAAGCGTATGCGTTCATCCAAGATGGGCGTATCGCCCTGGAGGGGGAACTGCCTGTCAATACCTTTGGCGGGAGCCTCAGCGAGGGGCGGCTACACGGGATGGGGCACATCGCCGAGGCCGTCTTCCAGGTCACCGGCCGTGCACAGCAACGGCAGGTTCCCGGTGCAGCTGCAGTTTGTGCGATCGACGGTTCGCCAATGCTCCGCGGGAGCGGCCTAGTGGTCACACGGGATCCGTAACCGATCTTCCTCCACATCCGAGCATGTGCTGGCGGCTCGTGCCTATCAGCAGCAAGGCCTCACGCCCTGCGTGCCCCTCGCTGAGCCGCCTGTCGACGCTTCCCCTACGAACCAAGCTCCGTTCGCCTTTCCCTCAACTCCGGGGCAACTTCTGCTGCACCTCGCCGTTCACTCGTCAGCCAGGCACACAGCAGCGTGCCGATCGCTCCCACGAGCGCTCCGAACACGAACAGCCCGCGCAGACCAAAGATCTCGGCAAACACCCCGGCCAAGACTGGTCCCACCATCATGCCA
This sequence comes from Candidatus Binatia bacterium, assembly GCA_025057295.1. Taxonomy (GTDB): domain Bacteria; phylum Desulfobacterota; class Binatia; order Bin18; family Bin18; genus JANWXO01. The sequence goes on from JANWXO010000023.1 coordinate 5,979, forward strand.
GCGCTCATCGCCATATTGATCACTCCCATGACCGCCGCCATCCCGCCCCCGTGCCCCTCATCAGCAGCCAGCGCACTGAGGGCAGGCATCGCCATTGCGCCGACTGCTCCAGCCACACCGCCTATGAGCAGGAGGTGGGCAAACCCCTGGGCAAACAGGACTGTGGCGAAGGCAAGAGACACCAGGTAGCCACCGATCGTAATCAACGTGCGTCGGCTCACCCGGTCGGCCAGGCGTCCGAACGGCACTTGCACCAGCGAATTCACCAACATGTACACCGCGATGATCATGCCGATCTGCGCCTTGCGCAGGTGTAATACCTCGGCAGCCAGCAGCGGGAGAAAGGAAAACCACAGCCCCACCTGTACCGCATTCACCATGCGGTAGAGGGCGATTCCCTGCACCTTCGGCCGACGCAGCAAGGCACGGTAGGAAACCTGCTGACGCTGCGCCTGCGCGGCAGCGCGCACTTCAGGCAGAAACAACAGCACGGCCAGGCAGGCGACGGCATTTAAGCCTCCCATCCAATGGAAGCTGACCTCCATCCCATATGCGTCGCTCAACCATCCGCCCGCCAGCGGCCCCATACCGAAACTACTGGTGAGAAACAAGTTGAACACGCCCATGTACGTACCACGCCGCTCCGGCGGCGCCAGGTCGCCGACATAGGCCGTCGCGATCGGCAAAATCAACGCCATCACGCCCCCCTGCAGAAAGCGTCCGAGGATGAGATAGGTCATGGTCGGGGCGTAGACGTACCAGAGCGAGAGGAGACTCGCCAGCAACAAGCCGAGGGTGATGAACCACTTGCGGCCATGCCGATCAGAGAGGCGACTGATGATCGGCATGCACACCAGCTGCGCCAAGGGGAAGCTGGCAAAAAAGATGCCGATGCTGACCGGCGTCGCTCCCAAAGTCTTCGCGTAGATCGGCAAAAAGGGGATCACAATGCCCATGCCCAACATTCCCGTGAACACCGCCAGATTGAGCGTATAGAAGATACGCTGGCTCACTCTGCGTTCTCCATCTCCGTCGTGCGTGGTCCCACCATAGCAAAGCTGGCGTCCCCTGTCTCTGTGCTTCCCCAGAGGCTAGGCTTTCTGCTAAAGAAGAAACCGACGGCAGGGAGTCTCGCCTGCCTGTGGCAGCCGTTCCGTGTTCCGCAACTCGTGCACGATGGAGGATCGACAGATGTGGAACCATCCTGTGATCTCAGCTGACGGCCATATCGATCTACCGTGTCTTCCCCCCACGCTCTTCGTGGACAATGCCCCGGCCTCTCTCAAAGCCAAAATGCCCAAGGTCGTCGAGACCCCGGAAGGAAAAATGTGGATCTCCCACCAAGGCACCAGTCTGGGACTCGCGGGCGGGATGGGCTCGGCCGGACGTCCGTATATTCCTGGACAAATCTACCGCGCCGATCGCATGGCCGCCGAGGGTCTGTACGACGATCTGCGCAAAGGCATTCTGCGCACCGCTACTCCCGCCCTCCGCCTGCGCGACCAGGACCGCGATGGCGTGGCAGGAGAAGTGATCTACGGCATCTTGGGAGCGGCGTTTCGCCTGAGCGATCCCGAAGTCGTGGCGACCGTCGTCCGTATTTACAACGATTTCGCGGCGGATTTCCGCAAAGCCTGTCCTGAGCGTCTGGCCACTATCGCCTGTCTCCCCACCTTCTCCCCTGCCCAGGCCGCCGAAGAGCTGCGGCGCTGCGCGCGCCTCGGCCTCAAGGGGGCGGAGATTCCCGTGGCCCCAGGGATGATGCCGCTGTGGCATCACGATTGGAATCCGCTCTGGGAAGCCGCGCACGAGTGTGGCATCCCGGTGCATCTCCACACCATCGGCCCTAAACAAGACATGACGTGGCTGACCGACCATCGCTCCCGCCGCCTGTGGCTCGCCACCCTCCTGGCAGGCTTCCAGATGTCGATGGTCGATGCCATGGCCGCCATAATCTACGGCGGCGTCTTAGAGCGATACCCCAATCTGAAGATCGTTCTCGGCGAAGCAGGAATCGGCTGGATCCCCTACGCGCTCGAGCGTCTGGATTACGAGTGGGAAGACCAGTTCAAAGACCTGGACCTGAAGATGAAGCCCAGCGAATACTGGTACCGGCAGATGTACGCTACCTACCAGCAAGACCAAGCCGGGATCGACCAGCTCGACAAGATTGGGGCCGACAATGTGATGTGGGGATCCGATTTTCCCCACCCAGACGGCATCTGGCCCGACTCGATGGCATTCCTGCAGCGACAACTGGGTCACTTGCCAGAGTGGCAGCGTCGCAAGATCGTGTACGAAAATGCGGCCAAGCTCTACGGCTTTCCACTGCGCCCGGCGCATCCCACTCCCCACTAAGACCGGAGAGGAGACCAAGATGAGAGTCATTCCCATCCCCGTGCTCAAGGACAACTATGCCTACCTCGTCATCGATGAGGTCACGAAGGAAGCTGCGGTCGTCGATCCGTCCGAAGCCAAGCCGGTCGCCGCTGCAGTCAAACGTGAAGGGGTCAATTTCACGACCATTATCAACACCCATCACCACTGGGACCACGTGGGTGGCAACGAGGAACTGGTGCGCGAGTTCCCTGGCCTACGCGTGTACGGTCACAAACGGGACCGCGACCGCACCCCGTGCATCACCCACTTGGTCGACGAGGGCGATACCGTTCGGATCGGCACTCTCGAAGGGCGCTTCCTCTTTATCCCGTGCCACACCAGTGGCCATGTGGCGGTCTATTTTCCCGCCGACAAGACGGTGTTCACTGGCGATACCCTCTTCATCGCGGGATGCGGTCGTCTGTTCGAGGGCACCGCGGCCGATATGTACAACAATATGGTCAAGCTCATGGCGCTGCCGGATGACACACGGATTTATTGCGGCCACGAGTACACAGAAAAAAACCTCCTTTTCGCTCTCACGTTGGAACCCAACAACGCTCAGGTGAAAGAGAAACTGCACTGGGCTCGCGCCATGCGCGCGCAACAGCGGCCCACCGTCCCCTCGACGGTAGCGGAAGAAAAGGCGATCAACCCCTTCGTACGGGTCAACAGCACCGAGTTGCAGGCCAACCTGAAAAAGCAGTTTCCCTCCTTGTCGCTCGACCCGATCTCGGTGCTGGAGAAGACCCGGTTTCTCAAAGATCAGTTCTGAGGGCGGGCACCGTTTCCTCCCGGAGGCGACATGGCAACAGCAGTGCAATTCGGCATCGGCCTGCCCAACGGCTTTCCCCACGGCGAGGTGAACCCAGCGGTATGCTTGGAGGTCGCCGAGCGCGCGGAGGAGTACGGCTACGATTCGGTGTGGGCAGGAGACCACATTATCTTTCACATCCCCCGGCTGGAGATTTTTACGACGCTCGCAGCCGTGGCGGCGCGCACCCGGCGCGTGCGGTTGGGACCTGCGGTCCTGCTCCTGTGCTTGCGGAATCCGGTGCATGTCGCCCAGAGCGTGGTGACTCTCGACCACCTCTCGGGCGGGCGTTTCATTCTGGGGGTCGGAGTAGGCGGAGAACATCCGAAAGAGTTCGCCGCCTCAGGGGTGCCAGTGAACCAACGTGGCCCGCGCACCGACGAGGCGTTAGAAGTGTTGCACCGCCTCTGGACGCACCCACCGATGACGTTTTCCGGGACATACTACCGCTATGACGCGCTCACGCTGCTTCCTCCTCCCGTGCAGCATCCCTATCCCCCGATTTGGATCGGCGGTCGCAGTGAAGCCGCCCTGCGCCGCACGGTGCGTTTTGGTCAAGCGTGGGCTCCGGCCTTCGTGACCCCAGAAAAACTGCAGGAAGGCAAAGAGCGACTCGCGACCCTCTGTCGCGCCTCTGGCCGTGACCCGCAGACGGTGCAAACAGCGCTCTACTGCTTCGCCAACGTCAATAACACCCGCGAACAGGCATGGGCGGAAGCCGGCGACTTCTTGAGCAGAAACTACAATATGCCGGCCGCGCCGTTTACCCGCTTCGTCATTTGCGGCACTCCTGCCGAGTGCATCGCTCACACTCGCCGGTATCTCGACGCCGGCGCCGAGCACCTCATCGTTCGTTTCGCCAGTTTCGCCCCGCTCCAGCAATTGCAGCGCTGGACGGAAGACGTCCTCCCCGCTCTGCGCGCAGCAGGGCAAAGTGGCTGAACCGCCAGCATGAGACCCCGATCTTCTCCTCCACGCTGCCTGGCATGGTGGCTCGCTGCCGGCCTGTGGTGCGGGCTGCCGGCCTGTACCCTGTTCGATAATACGGTGATCGAGCGGCAGCGGGCGGAAATCGAGCGGCTGCAGCAGGAGTCCCTCGCGCTTCAGCAGGAGGTGGCAGCGTTGCAGCAGCAACGGCAGCAGGAAGACACAGAGCGCGAGGCGTGCAACCGCGCTTTCTTCATGTTCGATGCCGCTCGCCAGGCGGCAACCCCAGAAGAGGCGATCGACCGCTACCGTGAAGGGTTGGCGCTGTGCCCGACGGACGACGTTGCTCACAACGAGTTAGGTGAGCTGTACCTCCAGCTGGGACGCAAGGAGGAAGCGGCGGCGGCGTTTCGCGAAGCCCTGCGGCTCAATCCCAACTTCTCGCGCGCGCAGAAAAATCTCGAGGCGGCACGGGCACGCTAGGCACCCCTCCACTTCCTTCTTTTGTGCTCCTGAGCCCTCCTCGCTCCCGTCTAAAAGGGAGGGGCGGAGGCTTACGAGCGGTAGAGAACGTCTTTGACGGCTGCTATGACTTTTTCGGCGCTCGGCAAGACTAAACGTTCGAGATTTTTGGCATATGGCATCGGCACGTCTGCGCTCGTGACCCGCCGCACCGGTGCATCGAGATAGTCGAACGCCTCGCTGGTGACGCGGAAGGCAATCTCCGCCCCGACGCCAGCGAAGGGCCACCCTTCCTCGACGACGACGCAACGGTTGGTTTTCTTGACGGAACGCAGAATCAGCGCATCGTCCAATGGACGGATGGTGCGAGGATCGACCACTTCCACCTCGATGCCTTGCTTCGCCAGCTCGGTAGCCGCGTCCAGTGCGACGTAGACCATTTTCGACCAGGCCACGACCGTCACGTCCTTCCCTTCGCGTTTGACATCCCCTTTGCCGAGCGGGATCGTGTACTCCTCCTCCGGGACCGGTCCCTTGCGGCCGTAGAGCACTTCGCCCTCGATGAACACCACCGGGTTATCGTCTCGAATGGCGGTTTTCAGCAGCCCTTTGGCGTCGTGCGGGGTCGCCGGCGCGACGACTTTCAACCCCGGCACATAGGCGTAGAGACTATCGACCACTTGCGAGTGCTGCGCTGCCAGTTGGTGTGCCGCCCCGCCCGGGCCACGAAAGACGATCGGCAGCGCGATCTGCCCACCGGACATATACCGCAGCTTGGCCGCGTTGTTGACCAGCTGGTCGAAGGCGGAAAAAGAAAAATTCCAGGTCATAAACTCGATAATCGGGCGGAGTCCAACCATAGCCGCGCCGATCCCGATGCCAGCAAACCCGGCTTCCGCAATGGGGGTATCGACTACTCGCCGTTCTCCGAAGCGCTCGAGTAACCCCTCGGACACTTTATAGGCACCGTTATAGTGGCCCACTTCCTCTCCCATGAGGAACACGCGCTCGTCGCGCTCCATCTCCTCTGCCATAGCCTCACGCAATGCCTCACGGTAGGTGATTTCGCGCATCGGGCAACTCCTTCGCTCCGCAGAATTCTTGCACTAGCTCCAAGGCTACCCGCCTGCCTGCACCCGTCGCGACAAGGGGACGATCTTGTCTTCTTCCGGCACCGCCTCGCAGTACACATCTTCGTACAGCGCGGCAGGATCAGGAGGCGGCGAGGCATCGGCGAATTTCACTGCTTCTGCCACCTCCCGCTTCGCTTCCTCGTCGATCGCCTGCAGTTGCGCTTCGTTGGCGATGCCCAAAGCGTAAATGCGGTTCGCCAAGATGCGGATCGGGTCGCGCTTCATCCATTCTTCTACCTCTTCCTTGGTCCGGTATTTGGCCGGGTCGGACATAGAATGGCCGCGGAAGCGGTAGGTCTTGGCCTCGATCAGCGTCGGGAGGCTTTCGTTGCGGGCTCGTTTGGCTGCACGCCGCACCGCCTCGCGCACCTCCAGGACATCGTCGCCGTTCACGATCTCCTGTTGCATCGGATATCCCTTCGCGCGCACTGCGACATCTTCCACTGCGAGGGTGCGGTAGAGGGGGGTACCCATCGAATACAGATTATTCTCGCAGATGAAGACCACCGGGAGTTTCCAGAGCGACGCCAGCGCCATCCCCTCGTGAAACGCACCGATATTGGCAGTCCCTTCCCCGAAGAAACAGAGCGTGACGTCAGGTTCGCTCCGATACTTCGAGGCGAAGGCAATCCCCGCAGCGATGGGGACGTGGCCGCCGACGATGGCATGGCCGCCCAAAAAGCGCTTTTGCACGTCGAAGAAGTGCATCGACCCGCCTTTTCCCTTCGCGCAGCCCGTGACCTTGCCGAAGAGCTCAGCCATGGCTGCGTTCATGTCACCGACACGCGCGAGATAGTGGCCGTGTTCTCGATAGGTGGCGACGATATAGTCCGTGGGCTCGACAGCAGAAATCGCTCCCACTGCGACTGCCTCCTGCCCGATATAGAGGTGCAGAAACCCTCCGATCTTGCCACGCGTGTAGGCTCGCGCCGCCTCTTCTTCAAAGCGGCGAATACGGACCATGTCACGGTAGAGGGACAACATCAAATCCTTATCCATGCTGACTCCTTCCTGAGCAATCCGAACACCCGTGGTCCGGCCCCTCGGCCGATCCTGCTTCGGCAGCGCAGAGGACGCTCATTCCTGTAGTGTCCGTTACCGCCCTTTCGGCATCCCCAAGACACGCTCGGCAATGATGTTACGCTGGATCTCCGAGGTCCCGGCTTCGATGGTATTGCCGCGCGAGCGGAGAAAGTTATATTGCCATCGTCCTCCTTCGATGACCCAGGGCGACTCGCGCATGAGCTGGCTGTATGGGCCTTGCAACGCCAGTGCCGTCTCTTGCATGCGCTGGTTCAACTCGCTCCACCACAACTTGAGAATAGATCCTTCCGGCCCCGGTGTCCCCCCGCGCAGCAAACGGGTGAAGTTACGGAAACAATTATACTTGAGTAGCTCGACGTCGATGAAGTGCTGCGCCAGCTGCTGGCGGATCAGGGGGTCCTGGATTGCCGGTCGCCCATTCACCGTCGACTTTTTGGCCAACTCCACAAGGTTATCATAAATAATGCGAAAACGCGCTTGGGTGCCAAATGACGCTGTCCCGCGTTCATTCATGAGGGTCGTGAGCGCCACCCTCCACCCCTGGTTGAGCTCACCGAGGAGGTTGGCGCGCGGGACACGCACGTCCTCGAAAAACACCTCGTTGAACTCTGCCTCACCGGTCATCTGTCGCAAGGGTCGCACGGTGATGCCAGGGCTGTGCATGTCCACGAGGATATACGACAAACCGCGGTGTTTGGGAGCGTCCGGGTCGGTGCGCACCAGCAGCATGCACCAATCGGCGATATGGGCGAGGCTGGTCCACACTTTCTGCCCATTGACGATGAATTCATCGCCTTTCAATTCCGCCCGCGTGCGGATTGCCGCCACGTCTGAGCCTGCGCCCGGTTCAGAAAATCCTTGGCACCAGATCTCTTCGCAGCTGAGAATTTTCGGCAGGTAGCGCTTCTTCTGCTCCTCTGTCCCATGCACGATAATCGTGGGACCGGCCATACTGAGCCCCAGGATATTCAAAGGGCCTGGCGCTTCTACCCGCGCCATCTCTTCGTTAAAAATCGCCAGCTCCACCATAGAGGCGCCACGGCCTCCGTACTCCTTGGGCCAGGACAACCCCAGGTAGCCACCTTCGTACAAACGTCGTTGCCAGTCGCGCAAAAAAGCGATGCGTTCGTCGCCTTTCGGCATCGTAAAGGCGGGCGTGCCCCAGCCGGGGGGCAAATTCTCCTTCAACCACGCGCGCAGTTCCTGACGGAACCGCTCCTCTTCCGGCGAGAACGAGAAATCCATGCTGCTTCTCCTTGGCGCTTTACATGCTCCTATTGTACCGCAAAAGCAAGGGTCGCCGTAGCCACGCGAGCCAGCCAGGGAACAACAGGCACGGGTAACATTTTGGCTGCTGCGACCTCTTCATCCCCGCTGTGCGCCTTCGAGCATCTCGCGTGCATGACGCTGCGCTTCGGGGGTGATCTCGATCCCACCCAACATACGAGCAAGCTCGTGGAGCCGTTCTTCTGGACTCAACCGTTTGGCCCGCGAAATCGTGCGTCCCCGCGCGACCGTCTTCACCACCGTGTAGGCATGATCGGCAAAGGCGGCAATGTGGGGGAGGTGCGTAATACACAGCACTTGCCGCTGCCGGGCGAGAGCTTTCAACCGGCGTCCGACCACCTCGGCCACCGCACCGCCAATGCCGGCATCCACCTCGTCGAAAATCAGCGTCGGCGCTTCCTCGGCAGCGGCCCCGAGCGCTTTCAACGCCAGCATCAGCCGAGACAGCTCGCCGCCCGAGGCAACTTGTGCGAGCGGCAAGAGCGGCTCTCCGGGATTGGCCGAGAGATAAAATTGGACCTGGTCACAGCCGGTCGGCCGCAACCGCCGCCCGCTACGCACGAAGGGTTCGTCCCCAGTCGTCTCACCGTCCCCTCCTGCGTCCAAAAAGCGCACGCTGAAGCGGGCTCCCCGCATCCCCAAAGCAGCGAGCTCTTCGACCATGCGCGCTTCGAGAGTCCGTGCTGCAGCGGCCCGCGCACGGGAGAGTGCCTGGGCGTGCCCCCATGCTTCCTCGGTCGCATCGACAAGCTCCTTCCGGCATGCCGCAAGCATCTCTTCCCCGCTCTCAAGCTGTTGCAATTCCTGTGCAAGTGCCGTCTGGTGGGCGAGGATCGCGTCCACACTCCCGCCGTATTTGGACTTGAGGCGCGAGAGCAACGCCAGCCGGGCCTCGATCTCCTCCAGCCGCTCAGGGTCGACAGTCAGACGCTCACCGTATCTGCGCAGGGCACGAGCCGCTTCCTCAAGGTGCGCCAGGCCACTCTCCAGCAACGCCACCATGTCGCTGAGGTGCCCATCGATGCGGCTGAGCTCGCGTAGGCGAGTCAGTACCCCCCCTAAGCGATCGGTCACTGCCTGCTCCCCGCTGGTGAGAATCTCCTCCGCTGCCGCCACCCCCTGCACCAGCTTGGTCACATTGAGAAGCACTGCCTTCTCCTGCCGCAATGCCTCCTCCTCGCCAGGACGGAGCGCTGCACGTTCGATCTCATCTACCTGGAAGCGCAATAGCTCGCGCCGCGCCTGGGCAGCTTCTTTCCCCTCCGTCAGCGCCCGTACCTGCGACCAGAGCTGGCGCACCATGTGGTATCGCCTCCCGACCTCTTCCACCTGCGAGCCGAGGCCGGCAAACCCGTCCAGCAAGCGCAGCGCCGCCTCGCTTTCCAGTAGCGCCTGCTGTTCGTGCTGACCATAGACGTGCATCAGGTATTCCCCGAGCTGGCGCAGGACTGCGACCGTGCTGAGCGTGCCATTGAGATACACGCGGCCACGCCCATTGTGAGAGATCACGCGCCGGATCACCACCTCGTCGTCAGCGGCAGAGCCGGTCTCCGCCAGCAAGCGTGCGACACGCGCGTCGGTCACGGAGAACACCGCCTCGACCACCGCTTCCTGCGCCTGATGGCGCACGAGCTCAGCCGAGGCGCGACCACCGACCGCAAGGAGGATCGCCTGCATGAGCAGGCTCTTGCCAGCACCGGTCTCGCCGGTGATGACGTTTAACCCGCGATCGAACGACAACTCGAGCTCGTCGATGAGCGCCAGATTTTTCACACGCAGATGTTGCAGCATGGAAGGTGACCACCGTCTCGCCAGCCGGAGCTGTATCGATCCGCAGGTATTGTAGCGCGAGTGCGCACTTCCTCAACAGTCCTGACACCAGGACAGCCCGAGACCCCAGGCGGGGGAGCGCTAAGCAGCCGTGCGTTGCGCCTCCTGCAGACGGTCGCTCAAAATCTTGGCAATGTTGAGGAAGATCTTGGCGCCGATGCGCGGGTAGCGTCGCTGCATGCGGGACAAAAATCGTTCGTCGACCGCGATCACTTCCACATCTTCGCCCGCCACCACATCAGCCGTGCGTTCATGACGGCGGATCAACCCCATCTCGCCAAAGACATCACCGCGCTTGAGCGTCCGCACGTAGCGGCCATTGATCAACACCTCCGCTGTGCCGCTGATCAACACGTACATTTCCTGACCGACCTCCCCCTGTCGGATAATGCGCTGCCCGCGCGCAAACGTCTTCAGCCGCCCCATCAGAGTCACAATCTTCGCTTGGATCGGGCGCAGGCCCTCGAAGAGAGGGATCGTCTTGTGGGGATCTTTGCCCAGCTTCAAGTACAGCAGGTCCCACAAGGTGATAATCGGCGTCGTCGCCAGCAAGGCGGGCAGCAAGACAATTTCACTGATCAGCCCGACAACCATCGTCGCTGCCGACAGCAGCCCGAACTCCTGAATGGGCACGAAAGTAGACACGCTGAGGGTGAGAAAACCGAGGAAGAACATCACGGAAGCGTACACAGCAGGTTTGCCAACCGTCGAGAGGGTCCGCAAGAGCGCGGTCTCTTGGTTCGCCGTCGCCCGTACCTCCCCACTCAACCGCGCCATGAGGTGAATAGTGTCATCAACCGCGATGCCCAACGCAATGGAGGCGATGATATTCGTGCCAAAGTTGAGCACGGCCCCGCTCGCCCCCATGAGGCCGAAGAAGACGAGAATCGGAAAGAGGTTGGGGATCATGGCGATGATTCCTACTCGCACCGACAGGAACATCGCCGCCATGAGAGCGAAGATCACCCCAGCCGTCAGTGCCAAGCTCTCAATCTGTCCGCTCACAATGTCCCCCGTGGTGCGCGTCAGCAGAATCAGGTTGCCCGTCGCGCGGACTGTGAGTTCGGGGGGGAAGTGGGCGTGCGCAAATGCCTGGATCTGCTCGACCGTTGCCGCGATCTCGCTGGAGCGGGATAAGCTCGTGCGCACGACGATATTGGCACGGGAAAAGTCCGGGCTGACGACCAGCGAAAAACTCTTCGGGCTCCCAGCCACCAGTTGCATCACCGCGCGCAGTTGGTCTGGGTTGTCCCAAAATGTGGTCTGCACCTCCGCTCGGGGAGCCGGGAGGATTTCCCCTTCGGGCGAGACGAAGATTTCTCCGCTGCTCCCCTGCTGCGCACCACGGTCGAGCATCTCACAGTAATCGACGAAAGAGATGGTTTTCTCGACCCCAGGGAGCCCATCGATGTAGCGCTGCAGCTCCTTGATGCGGCGCAACGTGTCCCACTTCTTCATGATCTCGGCCTCCCTACCGTCGATGACGACGTAGAAGGCCATGCTCCCCGTCAGGTGGCGGTTGATCGCCTCCGTCGCTTGCCGGATCGGATCGTGCGGGCGAAAGAACGACTGGAAGTTGGAATCAACCTGGATAGAGAACGTTTGCCAGCAGGAGAGGACGGCGACCAGCATCCCGCCGGCAATCACCGCTTTGCGGAACCGTATGGCGGTTCCCCCTACCGCCTGTAAGGTTGCACTGAGTCTGGGGGAAAAGGCCGTCTCCCGCCTGCTGGGCAGGTGCAGTAGCATCAAGAGCGCCGGGACCAGCACGATCGAGAGGACGAAAGCAGTGGCAATGCCGATGGAGGCGTAGAGGCCGAGCTCGCGGATGCTGACAATTTGATTGACGACGAGCGACAGGAAACCGAGCACCGTGGTGAAGGCAGCCATGAACAAGGGGGGGGTCGTTGCCCGCAACGTCTCCAAGACCACCTCACCGACAGAACGCCCGGGATGAGCCAGCTCGTAGTACTCAGCAACAACGTGGAGCGAATAGGCCGTGCCCAATACGAGCACGAGCGGTGGGAGCGCGATACTGCCGATACTGAGACGGCTGCCAGCCAGCACCATGACACCGAGGGTCCAAATCACACTGACCACCACCGTCACCGTGGGGAGCAGCACTCCCCGGACGGAGCGGAAGCTGAGCAACAGCACGCCCGTGATGAGGAGGAGCGTGAGGGGAAGAAACAGGGTTAAATCTCCCCACATCGCGTTGGTGGAGTAGACCTTGAAGTGGGGGAGGCCGGTATAGTAGAGCTGTTCAGGGCCCCGCTCGCGCGCGATAATGGCCTCGATGGCCTGATCGATCCCGCGACGGATGAACTCGTCGGTGTCCAGATTAGCGAAGAAAATGTTGATCGCCGCAGCTCGCCCATCTGCAGATACGAGGTTCTTGACGTAGATCGGGCGATCCGCAACCTTCTTCCTTAGCTCGGCCAGCGCCTCGGGAGTAGTGGGAATGTGGGGCATGAGCAAAGGTGGGTCAACCACATCGGCAACCGGGTCGACGGCATTGGCGAGACTCAGCACCCTTTCTACCCCGTCAACCTTTTCGATCGCCTCCGTAAGGCGCTTGATCTTGTGCAGCACCTCTGGCGTGTACACGTCGTCTGTCACCACGCCGACGACACCGACTTCGTCACTGCCGAAGAGCTGACGGACCTCTGCGTAATACTGCTGCTCGGGATCGTGCTGCGGGAGGAGACTCTCGACCGAACTGTCGAGGCGAATATGGCGCGCGTGATAGGCCCAAAAGCCGGTGAGGAGTACCACACACAGGAGGATCCTGCGTGGTCGATTGACAATATAGTGGTACACTTGCTCCATAGCCATCCTCCGCTGAAGCCCCGTCGGATACCACTCTCGCCAACAGCCTTTACCTGAGGAGCAGGAGAAGAGAAAGGGGTTGGCCGAGGCACGGTCTGGTGTCGTACCGACAGTCGCGAGCCGTAGGATAGGCAGGCAGAGGAGGCGCGCAGGGGACCGCACGCGGAGTCAGGCGGGCGGCGATGGACAACAAGTTCGCGCGATGACACCGATCAGGTCTCGTGCGTGGCAGTGAACAGCAGCAAATAGGCAGCCAGCAGAAGCACGACAGGTCGTATGGCATCGATATGCATCTGCGCCATTCCCTCCCTTTTTTCCTCGGATTGCCATTGCTCGCAGAGAAGCGTCACGTTGTCTGGCGAGAGGCCCCCGCAGCACCCCGACACCCAATCAGCCGGTCCCCTCGTCCACGCTCCGCTCGGAGCGGCGAGGTCAGATTGGAGCACGATTTCTCTTCGCTCTTGGCGCTTTCTCTCGCGGAGGGCGTGGCTGCCGGAGCTCTTTGTCGGCACTTCGGGCAGCGCCCCCCTGCACGGGACAATTTGCGGCAGGCTTCCGCCCGACAGGGGTCGAACGGCGCGAGGAAGAGAGGGAGGAGAGCTCTCTTTTTTTGCGCTCCGACTGGGCGCATACTGAAGTGGACGGACAGGAGCGCTCCCATTCCCGGAGGAGGGCCAATGAGAAGCACGTTTGTCAAAACATGCGGCGTGTTATGCAGTCTCCTGATGCCTACCACCGTGCTCTCTTTGCTGTGGTGGAATCGTCCTCTCCACTATCAGCCGCGTCCACTGGAAAGAAGTGCCGCACGCGGCGAGTGGCTGCGCCTTGCCGGGTACCCGGTGCTCCGCCTGCGCGGTTCCCCGTATGAAAAGGGGTATCAGCACGGCGCGCTCTACAGAGATGCGGTAAGGGCCAACGTGCGCGGTTTTCTCGACTACGTCTACAAAGAATCGCCGGTGGGCAGGCGGGTCACTCAAGCGTTTCTCGATTTCGCCTACGCCTGTTGTCGCCCCTACCTCCCCCTCGCTTATCAGCAGGAGCTGCAGGGACTGGCGGAAGGAGCGGGACTCTCCCTGAGAGACATCCAGCGTGTCCACGCAGCGCCAGACTTGTTCGAGCTGCGCGGACTCACAAGTTGTGCTAGCTTTGCCGCCTTTGGCCGAGCTACGGCGGACGGCCGTCTGTACCATCTGCGTAATCTCGATTGGATTTTCGCCGCCGGCATCCAACAGTACCCTCTCCTCCTGGTCTACGTAGAAGAGGGAGTGGTGAACATCAGCTACGCGGGGTTTATCGGCGTCATCAGCGGGATGAACCGTGCTGGTATTTCCGTGGGACAGATCGGTTCTACGTCCCGCGACTGGACACTCCGCGGTCTGCCGATGCCATTTCTCTTGCGTCAGGTGCTCGAACAGGCAAAAACCCTGGCAGATGCGGTCCACATCGTACGCACCGCTCCCCGCACCGTTGGGCACAACTACATCATTGCCTCAGGAACTGAGGGAAAAGCTGTGGCGCTGGAGACGACCAAGAGTCTCTGTGTGGCCTTCGGCGACGATCGTGCAGGGTCCCTCCCATATGCACTGCCCGTGACCGACGTGCTGTACCGTGCGGATCTGGCTCTGAGTCCGGAAGTGCGAAGGTGGCAGGTCTGCAGCAACGGCTATCCCAACCTTCCGTACGGCAGTACCTCTTACGAGGTCCGCTACCGCAGACAAGGAGAGTTGCTCACCCAGCACCACGGGCGCATCACGCCTCCGGTCGCCAAAGAGATTGCGCGTGCCATCGCTCCGGCGTCGAACCTGCAAAGCGTGATTTATAGTCCTGCTACGCTGGAGTTTTGGGTGGCCAATGCGGACCGCAGAACACGGGCGGCCAAAAGGCCCTATCAGTATTTTTCCCTCGCGCAACTTTTGCATGCACCCGAAGTGGGACCATGGCAGGAGGCATCCGTCCTGTGACCGTTGTCGTGGCGCCGGCCTGCAGAGCTTCGCGGGACAGGCACACGGCAGTCACTGCCCCGCAACGGGCCGTGCCGACAAAGCGGCGATGACTTCGTCGTCCTTTTTCGTCCGCGGTCGGAACCGTGCGTCGCGAGCGTACTGCATGGCCGTCCATCCCTCCCGATCGGCCATATCGACACGTGCTCCGTGTCGAAGCAACAGCCGGACAATCTCGGCATGCCTGTTCCACGCCGCGTACATCAAAGCGGTCATTCCGCG
>JANWXO010000240.1 GCA_025057295.1 Candidatus Binatia bacterium
TTCCGGCGACGACGATCACTGCCGCGCTGGCCCCAAATACGATCCATGGAAGAGCGGTGTGTAGAGACATGGGTTCCTTTCTCGGACACTCGCCTGACGTGTTCGTCACAGGCGAGCATCCTTCCATCGCAAGCAGCGTGCCGTGCGACCGTTCAGGGCGACAGAGGACGAGAGCCTCATCAGGCCACCACGTGCTTCAGCAGGAGAAGGCCGGGAGCGAGGAAGACTCTCGCTGGTTCTTCAAAGGGTGTCTGCTCTCGCGTAAGATACTGGCTCTTCCTGATCAGGGAGGACAACAAGTAACCAATCTGGGGGGAAGCCACGCATGGAGCTCCGTACGATTCTCGTCCCGAGCGATTTCTCTGAGTCTGCAGCACACGCTTTTGCCTGGGCTGTCGCGTTGGCCCAACGATGGGGCGCAAAACTGGTGCCCATACACGTTGTCCCTTTCTTCCACCACGTGTCTGTGGTGGAGCGCCTATTGATCGATATTCCTATGCTCGACGCCGCACGAGTACAGGATGCGCAGCAGCGCTTGCAGGAGCTGATCGGCGCGCAGCAAGGAACAACCATGGTCACGGTAGAACCGCGCGTGCTGCGCGGCGATCCGTTTCTCGTCATTTGCGAGACGGCCGCACGCGAACCTGCCGATCTCATCGTGATGGGCTCGCACGGACGTACCGGACTGGCACACGTCCTGCTGGGCAGCGTCGCTGAGCGAGTGGTTCGCCATGCGCCGTGTCCGGTGCTCGTTACCCGGCGTCCACCTTCGTCGTGAAGACTCAGTGCGCCCATAGCTGCTCCACTCTGGCTGTCCCTACCGTTGCCACTACACTCAGGTAGGCAATGCTCAGCCCTACCATCACATATCCGGCGACGACGAGGTACCCGTCGCGCTCCAGGATCCCTGTCGCCAGAAACAGGACGCCGTATGCTGGCAATGTGTTGGAGAAAGGCAGAGGCAGGGGAATCATCAGGAGCAGGGCACTCAGCACGAGGAGAAGACCGTTGACACGGCCCAGGGTCGCCCGATGGGTGAGCAGGAGCAGGCGTGGATGGATCAGCGTCTCGATCCGAGCACACAGGCGTGCCCCTCTTTCTAGTACCGGCACCATCTGTTCGACGCTCAAGCGACGGCGCAGAAGGCGGTCCGGGAGCCAGGGGGGACGGTTGGTGATCACACCGACACCGATCAGGGCGATGAGCAGGCCGAAGGGGGTGCTGGTACCAGGCAGGGAAACAGGGAGCAAGAACGGGATGGTTAAAACCATGGCCAGCAACAAGAGACCGCGCTCGCCCAGGCGCTCGCGAAGCTCACGAATCGTGAGCCCCTCAGCCGGGACAGAGCGGGCGAGGTCGTGCAGCACCTGCGCGAGGCTTTTCTCGTTCCCGGACAGTGGTGCGTTCCCTGCCATGTGGGCTCCGATTCGGCACGTCGATGACCGCCTATCCTCTTTCGGTGGCGGGGACTTCCCCCGGTTGTCGTCCTGCGTGGACAGATTTGCGCGCGGTACGTTCGACAGCCCGTAGCCGGCGCATCACGGTTGCGAGCGGGACTCCGTTTTCTCTGGCGACTTCTGGCCAGGAGTGGCGCTGCGCGACTTCTGCGACCAGCTCGCGTGGGCTTTTGTGGCTCTCGTCGGCCAGGGCGAGGACGATCGCCACCTCTCCTGGTCGCAGCGAAAAAGAACGTGCCAGCTCCTGCACGTCGTACAGGGTG
This sequence comes from Candidatus Binatia bacterium, assembly GCA_025057295.1. Lineage (GTDB taxonomy): Bacteria > Desulfobacterota > Binatia > Bin18 > Bin18 > JANWXO01. Next base: position 1,721 of record JANWXO010000240.1, read on the forward strand.
ATGCGAAACTCCTCCGCGATGGCAGCGGCGAGAAGCTCTGCGCCGCCCGGGATAGCGGCCAGGCGGTCGAGTCTGGCCATCTGCTTGAGCAGGTCTTTCTCGATATCCTCGACGGGTTCGAGCGCTGCGAGCGCGGGGAGTTTGACCGGAGGGAGTGCGAGGTCAGCTCGATAGTAGGTGAGCGCTTCCGCGAGTGACTGCTCGATCTGGTGGCGGCGCTCTGCATACGCCGGATGGGTGGACAGAAATGCAGGCGGCGTCGGTCGCTTTTGTTCCTCCGCGGCCATGCGCTCCCAGACTGCGCGGGCGGCGCGCGGGTCATACCCGGCTTTGGCGGCCAGGATCAGACCGATACGATCGGCCTCGAGCTCTTGTGCCCGACTGAAAGGCAGCATCACTCCCAGTGCCGTTCCCAAGCCGTAGGCTCGACGGATCAGATCCGCAGTATAGGGGTCCACTCCTCCGAGGCTCAACGAGAGTCCTAGCGCTCCCAGTTGCACGAGAAGGCTCTGACTCAGGCGTTCTCCGGGGTGGCGCGCGAGGGCGTGGGCGACCTCGTGACCGATGATGATGGCCAGCCCCGCCTCGTCGTCGGCGACCGGGAAGATCCCAGTGTACACACCCACCTTGCCGCCGGGCAGGGTCCAGGCGTTGACCATCTCCGGATCGTCGATGACGACAAACTCCCAAAAGTAGTTGGGTTTATTCGCCGCCTGGGCGATGCGCTCGCCGACCCTGCGGACGATGCGATTGGCTTCGGGGTCGCGGTTGAGGATGCTCTGCCGCAGGATTTCCCGGTATAGCTCGATGCCTAGAGCGATTTCCTGCGCTTCGCTCACCAGCATGACCTGGCGGCGCTGGGTAAAGGGAACCACCGCACAGGCAGCGAGCAACCCGAGCAGCACCCACCAGCAGTACAGTCGCCTCCATTCCACGTTCATGGCTCCTGACGACGAGGGACGAGCGAGCCGTTTCCGTGCATCCGTACCGACACCTGGCTGTGACAGCTCCCCGCAGGAGACTTGTGGGGGTGTCTCCTTGCTGGATTAGGTATTTTGTGCTCTCGGGCGAACGACTTCAACCGAGCAATGAGCCCGGGCAGCGACGGCTGCCGACACACTGCCCAGCAAGAATCGTTCGAGGCCGCGCAGCCCGCGGGCGCCGACAAAGATACAGTCGGCTCCCCAGTCTTCTGCTTCCGTGACGAGGACCTGTTTGGGCTCGCCTTCTCTGACCAGAGACGAGGCGATGAACCCAGCGGCGCGCAGCGTTTCCGCTGCGGTATCGACCATCGTCTGCACGCGAGTGTACGCCTCTGCGTCACCCTTGGCGACCCACTCCATTGCCGTGGCGAGCAAGGTCGCGTCGAGCACGGCGATCACTCGCGCCTCGCTGCCGGGTCGCCACAGGCGCCCGGCGACGGCACGAACAGCAGCGTCTGCGCCGGGTGAACCATCGACACCGATGACCACACGGACAGGAGAGCCGCTCTCTGTCCCCCGCCCCCGTCCTATCCGGACGGAGCAGTGTGCTGCGGTGAGCACTTTTTGTGAGACACTCCCCAGGACGACGCGTTCCAGTGCCGACCGACCGTGTGAGCCGACGACGACCAAGTCGGGCTGCCACTCATCGGCTTTCCTGACGATACCCCAGGCAGGAGAGTCGGCACACGCCTCGGGGTGCACGGTCCAGTCGGGGAAGTACGCCTGCAGGCGTTCGCTTGCGCGGGCCGCCAGGGCGCGAGCCTCTTCCACCGCCTGGAGTGCCTGGGTGCGGGCCTGCTGCCGTGCGGCGGCGATGCGTGCCTCGAAATCGCTCCTGATGTGCTGCTCGCCTTCCGGCGGAGCTGGCGGCATCCACACATCGGCCACGGAGAGCACGATCACCTCAGCCTCGGAGGGGAGGCCGGCACGACGGAGATCGTCGAGCGCTGCCTCGGCGCACGGCGATCCGTCGTAGGCGATCAAGAGTTTCATCATCACCTGTCTCCTTGTCTTCTGGTCTTCCTTCTTCGCACATACAATGCCACGACGCGGATTCTGCGTCTTTTCTCCGTCGTCACATATCCTATCGCTCGCCTCGATGCAGCACCAGCCGGGGGGATTCTTATTTTTGCGAAGAACAGCAGGCACGGCTTCGCATTTGTAAGAAAGTGCCGGCCAAGATGACCAATCGCTCTCTGGCACTGCCCTTGCTGAGAGAGCTCTGCTATCTAGGGCAAGGGAGGTGGGTATGGACATTCGTCGCATTCTCGTACCGTTCGATTTCTCCGTCTATTCGGAGAAGGCGTTGACTTGGGCGCTGGCGATGGCAGAGCGGTGGCGCTCGCGTATCCTCCTGTTGCATGTGATCCCTCGTCCTGCCTACCCGCCGATGTTGATGGGTAGCACGTTTGACGTAGTCGAGTTCGAAGCGAGGCTGCAGGCGGATGCGGAAGCGCGGGCGAAAGAGGTGGTCGCCCAGGCAGGATCCAGAACCGTGCAGATCGAGACGCGGGTGGTGATCGGGGAGCCATTCCACGATATCTGCCAGACTGCAGAGCAGGAAAAGGTGGATCTGATCGTCATGGGCTCGCACGGCAGGACGGGTTTGAGCCATGTCCTGCTGGGGAGTGTGGCCGAACGCGTCGTGCGCCACGCTCCGTGTCCGGTCTTGGTGGTCGGGAAGAAGGCGGCGGTGTAAGTGCGCTGGCGCTTACCTGCCGTGGACCGCCAGCACCGGGCAGGAGGCAGCGCGGACAACCTTTTCTGTCACGCTGCCCAGCACGAAGCGTCGCACCCCGCTGCGTCCGTGGGTCGCCATGACGATCAGGTCCACGGCTTTCTGCGCTGCCACCTCCAGAATGGTATCGGCAGCAGGTCCTTCTCGGATCATCAGCTCGACCTGAGCTTGGCTCCCCAGCAACTGTTCTCGGATGGGTACCAGCTTGGCGCGAGCCACAGTGTGCGCGTGTTCCCAAAAGGGCTGCGCCGAGCGTGGTGGATGCTGGCGCGACGCTTCCATGATTTGGCGGGGATCGATCTCCGCCCTGTCCGGTTCGTACACCTCGAGCAAAGGATTCTCCACCGCGTGGAGCAGGATGACCGTTGCAGCCGGGTGGGCGGTGAGATGAAGCGCCCACTCGGCACTGACCTGCATGTCGGTGCCGAGATCTAGGGGCAGCAACAGCGTGTGCAGTCGTGGGGGCGGAGACGGCTCTGCCAGGTTATGGACGATCAGCACCGGCAGAGAGGAGGCGCGGAGCACGGTGTCTGCCGTGCTGCCTAGAAAGAATCGCTGGTACCAGGGTCTGCCGTGGGTGCCCATGACCACCACGTCGCAGGGCGTCTGTTCCAGATACGCCAGGATCTGGGCGTGGGCACGTCCCTCCAGCACTACGGTCTCGACCAGGAGGTCTGGTCCGCACTGCTCGGCGAGCCGCTGCAGCTCCTGGTGGGCGTGGTGCGTATAGGTGGTGCGCCACGCTTCCAGAGAAGGGG
>JANWXO010000241.1 GCA_025057295.1 Candidatus Binatia bacterium
GTGCTGGTAACCGAAGTAGGAGAGGTAGCAATAGGCATAATCGTGCTCCAGCGTCCAGTCCCAGGTCTCGATCGACCCGCCACCTGGCACCCAGATGGGCGGGTGTGGCTGTTGCACGGGCCGCGGCCAGACGTTGACGTAGCGAATCTGGGTGTAGCGACCGTTAAAGGCGAAGGGTTCCGGCGTCGTCCACGCCTTCACGATCAAGTCGTGTGCTTCGTAGTAGCGCTCGCGGAGCGTGGCAGGCACGATGCCATAAGCGAAGTTGTCATCCATGGAGGTGCCGACCGGGAAGCCCGCCACCAGTCTCCCTCCCGAAATACAATCGAGCATGGCAAACTCTTCCGCCACGCGGATCGGGGGGTTATACAGCGCGATACTATCGCCTAACACGATGAGGTTGGCTCGGGAGGTCCGGCGTGCCAAACAGGCAGCCATGAGATTGGGCGAAGGCATGAGGCCGTAAGCATTAGCGTGATGCTCATTGACGCAAATGCCATCCATCCCCATTTGCTCGGCGAACTCTAACTCGTCGAGATACTCATTGTAGAGGTAATGGCCTCTGCGCGCGTCCCAGAGGGAACTCGGGATATCGACCCATACACTGCGATAGCGTTCGCGGAAGTCCTCCGGGAGCCAGCGATAAGGCATGAGATGGAACCAATTCACTTTCATAATCTTCTCCCCGTCGAAGCAGGATGAATGGTGAGGTCTACAAGAGGCAGATGGGGATGAGACACCCTATGCCCCTGCCTCTTCCATTTCCGCCACACTCCCCTCGGCAACGTTAATCCCGATCAGCCAGCCGATACCGAGACCTGCCATGATGCCATCCACTATCCCAGCCAGCGCCACCACCCCACCGGCAGTCACAGCGTCAGACATGGCGATCCACGCGGTCACAATGCCAAACACTCCGCCAACGAGGGCACCAGACAGCAAGTGTTTTTTCATTGCCAGACTCCTTTCCACACATCCAAAGGTCTCTCTGTCCTCCCTGGTAAGGAGAGCGAGAATCATGCCAAGGGAAAAGGCACGCACGAGTGTGCAACTGCCGAGAAATCACCGCCGCAGTGGCGCCAAAGGAAACACTCGCAGCGACCCAGAGCCCCAGGAGCATGGCGCCGATCGATACACTGTCGCCTGCGGAAACAGCAGGGATGCACTGCAGCAGTGCACCACTGCGCGGTTTTCTCGTTTCCACACCACCTCTCTGCTGGCATACGGGTTGCACAAAGAGCAGCAGCATGCGCACAGGGAAAGTTCTGCCGAAAATAGTGCTCGTCTCGGACGATAAAAAGTTAGGGCGTCAATTGCGCGGCCATCTGTCTGCCCTGGGACTCGCCGCCGGCACCCTGGTGAGCGTACGGACTGCGTCCGAGTGTCTCATGGCTGTGAGCCAGACGCGCCCCTGCCTGCTCGTCCTCGACGACAGCATGACCAAGCACGACTCTCCGGATCTTCTCCGTACCGTGCGCCAACACGATCCCGAAGTGTTGGTCGTGTACTTGGCGACTCACCATACCGCCGAGCTGGAGCGAGCAGTTCGGCAACTGGGCGTGCTCTACTACACCGAGAAACCACCCGATCCGCAGTTGTTCGGCAAGATCCTCAGCTCGGCGCTGGCCTCGGCCGTCGGCACCCTGCGTGAGGAGGGCGCAGCCGGAGGACCAGCAAGCTCCCCCTGGGGGGCTACCATACGTCGCCCAATTGATACTTAGCGATTTTTGCGTACAACTTTTTGCGCGAGATGCCGAGGAGCTTGGCGGCCTGCAGCTTATTGCCCCCTGTCGTCGTCAGTGCTCGCACGATCAGGTCACGCTCGGCTGCGGCAAAGGACAGCGGGGGAGACATAGTAGGAGCGGAGGATAGCGGCTGTGCGGTCTCGGCTGTGGAGTGCAGAAAGGCGGGGAGGTCTGCCAGCGTAATCTGTTCATTACGGCCGAAGGTGTAGGCAGTTTCAATCACATTCATGAGTTCGCGGACATTCCCTGGCCATGAGTAGCGTTCGAGCGCGGCCAATACCTCTGGGGTGACGGTGCGAGGACGCACACCGAGCCGTTCGCTAAAATAGGTGAGGAAATAGGCCACTAAGAGCGGAATGTCTTCACGCCGCTCGCGCAGCGGAGGCAACAGAATGGTGTTGACGTTCAAGCGATAGTACAAGTCTTCGCGCAACCTTCCGTGCTGCACCGCCTCGCGCGGGTCACGGTTCGTCGAGGCGATGATACGGACGTTGACCGGTACCTCCCGCACCGAGCCGACCGGGCGGATCGCGTGCTCTTGCAAGACCCGGAGCAGCTTGGCCTGGGTGTCCAGGGCCATTTCGGTGACTTCGTCGAGGAAGAGCGATCCCCCTTCGGCCGCTCGGAACAGTCCTTGATATTCGGTCGTTGCGCCGCTAAAAGCTCCCCGCTTGTAACCAAACAGCTCGCTCTCGATCAACTCCCGCGGCAATGCAGAGCAGTTCACCGGCACGAACGGGGCAGTGCCTGCGCTCCCAATTTCGTGGATCGCACGGGCCACCAACTCTTTCCCGGTCCCACTTTCTCCCACGATCAACACCGTCCCACGAGAGGTTCCTGCCGCACTGACGCGCTGGAAGACTTCGCGCATGGCCGGACTCTGACCCACGATGCCGTGGAAGTGCTGACGGAGCCGCGGGTCCGGTACCAGGCGCGCCACCTCTTGCTCGAGGGCGCGTGCACGGGTGTGGGTGCGCGCTTGGGTAGTACCGAAGTATGCTTCTGCCAGCACCATCATGCGGCAGTGGCTGAGCTTGTCGAACGTCAGTAACAGGTTGACCCTTTCGGCAGCAGACCCACCTGCGGGAAACCCGCACAGGTCGAAGATCGCGCTACAGCTTTCTTCGAAGAGATGGAGTGCAGTGATGACCTCGCGAAAGGGAACGCCCCGCTCCACCAGGCGTTCACCGCAGGCACGGAGGTCGATAACAAACCGCTCCATATCCTCTTCCAACAAGTGCTCCACCGTCTGCAGCAGATCCTGTCCATAGAGGGAATAAAATTCGTGCTGCGACAACGTAGCCGCCTCGCCGAAGTGCACGGTGTAGAGCTGATACCAGCGGTCGAGCACGTGGGCATGGTGCGTGCGCAGCGCCTGCAGCACACCTCGGAGCCGTTCGATCTCCTCGTCCCAGAGCAGATGAAAGTACCGCGGTCTCTTCACGTCGGCAGTACGCTCCATCGATCTTCCCTCAAAATCAGCACCCCTCACCGCTCAAGCTGTGGGGCAGGTCGGTATCGCCGCAGCTGCGCGGGTTCGGGCTCGCCAGTCAGCGACCAGCCTGTCTTGAGACCGAGGACGAACCACCCGAGGGCCAGGGCACCGGCGGCGAAAATCGTATCGCCGATGACCCGCAGCCAGCGCAGGGTGTTCATCAGGTCAGTTTGCAAGAACTCGGCTGAGCGGGCATACCAGTACCCGTGCTCCACGCTGGCCCACGTCTGCAGCAGCCCAACAGGTAGCAGACTGAGCAACACCATCAAGGCTAACCCGATGTTGATCGCCCAGAACGCGAAGCCGAGCATCCCGGTTTTCCACACCCGATGGGCGGCGAGGCCCTTGAGACAAAAGAGCATCAGCCCAATGCCGAGCAGACCGTAGACCCCGAACAGGGCGGTGTGTCCATGCACCGGGGTGGTGTTGAGGCCCTGCATGTAATAGAGCGCGATCGGCGGATTGATAAGAAACCCGAACAATCCAGCACCGACCAGGTTCCAAAATCCCACCGCAACAAAGAAATAAATTGGCCATTTATAGGCCTCCACCCATGGCCGGGCCCGGCTGAGGGAGAAGTTGCGATATGCCTCGAAGCCGATCAACACCAGCGGGACCACCTCCAAGGCGCTGAACGTCGCCCCCAAGGCGAGCACGGCCGTGGGGGTGCCAGTGAAATAGAGGTGGTGGAACGTGCCGATGATGCCGCCTGAGAGGAAGATGGTGGTAGAGAAGAGGACCGCCGCCGTGGCCGTTGTCGTCCCGAGCAATCTCATGCGGGTGAACAAAAAGGCGATCGCCACCGTCGCAAAGACCTCGAAGAACCCCTCGACCCACAAATGCACGACCCACCACCGCCAATATTCGACGACCGCGAGGTTGGTGTGACGGCCCCACATCAGCCCGGCGCCGTAAAAGAGCGGAATCGCGACCGACGCAATAAAAAAAAGCATCAACAGGTGCCGTTCCTCGTGCGCCTTGCGTAGCGCCTGCCGCATCGCCCGGTCCATCAGGAACAGCCAGAGAAACAAGCCGACAAATAAGCAGAGCTGCCAGAAGCGGCCGAGGTCGACATACTCGTATCCCTGATGGCCGAACCAGAAGTTCGCTTCCAGGCCCAAGCGTTGCTGCACCGCCACCCACTGCCCGGCCATTGCCCCGACCACGATAAGCAGCAGACAGACAAACAGAACGTTCACGCCGAGCCGCTGGGAGCGTGGCTCTACCCCGGCCACCGCAGGCGCAACGAAGAGGCCGGTGGCCAGCCAAGCGGTGGCGATCCAGAAAATGCCCAACTGCGTGTGCCAGGTCCGCGTCACCGCATACGGGAGCCACTGGGCAAGAGGGAAGCCGTAGAAGCCTGAGCCTTCGACCCCGTAGTGTGCGGTCACGGCGCCCAGACCGACCTGGGCCATGAAAAGGGCGGTAACCACCCAGAAATACTTCAACGTGGCCCGCATGGATGGCGTCGGCGTGATCCCCAACAAGGGGTCTTCCTGCGGGATCTCCTGTTGTGTCTCTCGCTCGGTGCGGTCCTGCGCCGCAAAATACCAGGCTAGCGCCCCAATACCGGCGAGAAGGAGCACGAAACTTATCACCGACCAGACGATAATAGAAGCCGTCGGGGCATTACCAATCAGCGCTTCAGGGGGCCAATTGTTGGTATAGCTAATCTCGCTCCCCGGGCGGTTGGCCGCACAGGCCCAGGCAGCCCAAAAGAAAAAGGCATTCATGAGCCGCCGGTGCTCCGGATCTCTGACCGCGTTGGCGGGAATGGCGTAAGCATTGCGCAGGGGCTCCAGTGCCGGGTCATCGCCGAACAGGGCGGCGTAGTGCGCACCGACCGCCGCGATCGCTCGGGCCCGCAACGGGGAGATCACGAGGTCACCGCTAGCAGGGTGGTAGGTATTCGTTCGTAATTCCCGCTTGAG
>JANWXO010000242.1 GCA_025057295.1 Candidatus Binatia bacterium
GGCTCTTGAGGTACACCCGAATCGCCTCTTCTTCGACCCGTTCGTTCCCGCTAATTTTTACCTCGGCAATGACGCGGCCGCTCTGCCCTTGGAGGATCTCTTCCCCTTGTCCCAGTGCAGGGAAGAACAAGAGGATCACCCCTGTAACATAGCAGATCGTATGCCTCATTGTCGGGTCCCCTCTGCTGAGGATGTGTCCCCCCTAACAAAATCCATAGGGGTTGTAAAGGCAGTGGAGGCACGGGCACGCTGTTCAGCGGCGTGCCACCTCAGTGAGTGTTCCAGCACCGAGGCGCAGGGTACGATCCATACTGCTGGCCAGCCGCTCGCTATGGGTCACCACGACCAGTGTACTGCCCATTTCCCGGTTGAGGGCGAGCAAGAGTTGGAGGACGCTTTCACCCGTTGCCGGGTCAAGGTTGCCGGTCGGTTCGTCGGCGAGAATCGCCCGAGGGTGCAACACCAGCGCACGTGCCACGGCAACCCGCTGTTGCTCGCCACCCGAGAGTTCCCCTGGACGGTGGTGGAGGCGCTCGTGCAGGCCGACTCTGTCCAGCAGTTCCGCTGCACGCTGACGCGCGGCGGCCCACCCGAGTCCAGCAATGAGCCCCGGGAGACAGACATTTTCCAGCGCGGAGAAATCTGGCAACAGGTGATGAAACTGAAAGATGAAGCCGATCTCGCGGTTCCGCAGGGCGGCGAGCTCAAGTTCGGATAGCGCGAAGACGTCTTGTCCGGCCAGCAAGACCGTTCCTTCGGTGGGCCGGTCGAGGGTCCCGAGGATGTGCAGCAGCGTGCTTTTCCCTACCCCCGATTCCCCCACGATCGCGACCCGCTCGGCGCGGTGAATCGCGAAATCGAGCGCGGTGAAGACACGAACAGCCGATGCTCCCTGGCCGTACTGCTTGCCTAGCCCCCGCGCCTCGATCAGCACTTCGGCCATCGTGCCCTCTCAGCGCGCCGCCCATGGCCGCGCCAGTCACACCACCCGTGCTCATTCATAGCGAATGACCTCGACTGGCGCTAACCGTGCGGCCTGTCGTGCGGGGTAGATGGTAGCCAGGAGACAAATGAGGATGGAGGCCAAGCCGACGAGGAAAAAATTCTCCCCGTAGATTTTGACCGGCAAGGTGGAGACGTAGAACACCCCTTCTGGGAGCTTAATGAAGTGGTAGCGGTCGAGCAGCCAACAACCGCCGAACCCGAGCAGGCTGCCGAGCAACGTGCCCACCACACCGATAATCAGCCCTTTGTACACAAAAATACGGCCAATGGAGCGGCTCGTCGCCCCCATCGACTTGAGCACGGCGATGTCCTTGCGTTTCTCCATCACCACCATAATCAGCGTGGCAATGATATTGAAGGCAGCGACCAGGACGATCAGCAGCAACACGATGAAGTAGACGACTTTTTCCAGCGCCAGCGCCGCGAACAGGTTGCGGTTGATCTCGGTCCAATCCCGTGCCCGGTAGAGGAGTCCGAGAGTCTCTTCGATCCGGCGGGCAATCTGCGGCGCCTCGTATACGTCGGTGACCCGGACCTCGATACCAGTCACTCCCTCTCCCAATTCGAAGAAGTGCTGGGCGTCGCGGAGAGCCATGTAGATGAGGGTACTGTCGTACTCGTACATGCCTGAATCGAAGAGGGCGGCCACGACAAACCGTTTGATCTTGGGAATCATTCCCAAAGGGCCAGGCGTCGTCCTGAGCGGCGAGACGACACTGATGGGATCTCCAGGCAACACGCCGAGCTGCTGCGCTAGTTCGACCCCCACAAGAATCCCCGACAGCTCCACCGTCCGCTCCTCGGTGCCATCGCGAATCGTGATGCCATGCGGCTGCCCTAACCCCGCGAGATTCCCCTCGCGGATGTGGGTGCCGACGTCCACGACCGTGCTGGCCAGGGTTGGTTCCACGCCTCGCACTAACACGCCGGCAACACCCTGGCGCGAGTTGACCATCACCTGGCCGTAGATGAACGGTGCTGCGGCGACGACCCCAGGGACCTGCGTGATCTGCTCGACCAGGGAGGGGTAGTCCTGGATTGTCCCGGTCGTACTGGAGATCACCACGTGAGGGTTAAAGCCGAGGATGCGGTTGCGCAGGTCCTCCTCGAAACCAGTCATGACCGCCAACACGATGTTGAGGGTCATGACGCCGATCATGACACAGATCGTGGAGATCGCGGTGATGAAGGAAATAAACGCCTCGCGCCGCTTCGCGCGCAGATAACGCAGGCTAATGAACAGCTCGTAGCGCACGGGTCCTGAGCGAATAGCTGGGAACCCCCTCACGGCATCTGCACACTAGCACCCCGACGCTCATGATGGCTTGCGGCCAGCGCCTGAGCGCCGAGCCCAAGGGAGGTACAAGGGGCCGTCACTTATGAGCCCTTCCTCTCCGGCCGCATGTGCGGGAACAGGATGACATCGCGGATTGAGGGGGAGTTGGTGAACAACATCACCAGCCGGTCGATCCCGATCCCTTCCCCTGCGGTCGGTGGCATCCCGTATTCCAATGCGCGCACGTAGTCTTCGTCAAGGCTGTGCGCCTCCTCGTCTCCAGCTTCGCGCTCGCGCAGCTGTTGCAGAAAGCGCTGCAGCTGATCCTCCGGATCGTTGAGCTCGGAAAAGGCGTTGGCTATCTCGCGGCCAGCAATGTACAGCTCGAACCGGTCCACGAAGCGCGGATCGGTATCGTTGCGCCGTGCGAGCGGCGAGACCTCGACCGGATAGCCAATGACGAACGTCGGTTGAATCAGATGGGGTTCAACCACGGCTTCAAACAGTTCTTCGAGGATTTTTCCGAGTGGGGCGGCGGCAGGGGAGAGAACACCGAGCTCGCGCGCCTTGGTGCGTACCAGCTCCTCTTGTTCGAGCTCGGCAGGTGAGAAGCCGGTGTACTGGCATATCGCCGCGCGGAAGTCGAGCCGTCGCCAGGGAGGGGTCACATCGATCTGATGCTCGCCATACACCAGCAGTGGACCGTTGTTCACTTCCTGCGCGAGAAAAAAGAAGAGCTCTTCGGTTAGGGTCATCAGATGCTCGTATGTCGCGTAGGCCTGATAAAACTCGAGCATGGTGTATTCCGGATTGTGTTTGGTCGAGACCCCTTCATTACGGAAGTTGCGTCCCAGCTCGAAGACGCGCTCGATCCCACCGACGACGAGCCGTTTCAGGTAGAGTTCGGGCGCGATGCGCAGGTACAGGTCCATATCGAGAGCTCGATGGTGAGTCACAAACGGCCTTGCCAAGGCACCCCCGGCCAGGCTTTGCATCACTGGGGTTTCGACCTCGAGAAAATCGCGCTCGAGGAAGAACTGCCGTGTGAGCTGGATGATCTGGGCCCGCTTGCGAAACGTCTCGCGCACGTGGGGGTTGACCAAAAGATCGAGGTAGCGCTGACGATAGCGAGTTTCGATATCTTGCAGACCGTGCCACTTCTCTGGCAGAGGCCGCAGCGCTTTCGTCAGTAAGCGCAGGGTGGTCGCTTTGAGGGTGAGTTCGCCTGTGCGCGTGCGGAAGAGGGGGCCTGTCACGCCGACGATATCGCCGATATCCAGGACTTCTCTGAGAAGAGTGACGGCTTCAGGCGGACTCTCGCCCTGGCGCACGTAGACCTGGAGCTGACCGCTGCGGTCTTGCAGGTGAAAAAAGGCCGCCTTGCCAAAGTGCCGCAGAGACATGATACGGCCGGCGAGCACGAAAGGGTCTTGGAGCTGCTGCAGGTGTTCTTCCGGCACGTTGCCAAACCGCTGCCGTACCTCTGCGGTCGTATGCGTGGGGAAGAAGTCATTGGGATAGAGCGGTAGGCCTTGCGCCTTCAAAGCGGAGAGTTTCTTTTTCCGAACGAGGATTTGCTCGTTTTCTTCCATAGAACAATGGGCTTAACCGACGTATGAGAGGGCGTCAACTAGGCAACGGCCCGTCCAATCTAGCTGCTGCACCTCTCCTGCCGATCGGACAAACAAAGGTGGCAGGGGTCGGCGCCCTTGTACTGTTCCTCCGAGGTCGAAACCGATGCCCTCCCGGTTACGCCCAACCACATTATTCTCATGCGGATCGGTGATGTAGGGGCGACCGGCCGCCCTGCGCCTATGATGCCACAAGCTTGCATTGTGCTCGGCCTTGGCTTATCCTGCTCCGCGAGGAGGATGTGGTGGTTGCGGTCGGGATGGATCTTCGCACCCTCGTGTGCGGCGCTCGCCTCGGTCTCCTGACATTGCTGGCCTACTGTTGCGCGCTGTCCGTCAATAGCCTCGTCGCGCTGTGGCTCGCGCTCCCTCCTCCCTCCTTGCAGCCCGAACAAGAGCAGGTAACCCCACCAGCCCCGCGTCTACTCCCCCTTTCTTCGTACGCCGTCATCTACACCAGGGACATCTTTCATGCTGTGAAGGCTCCCGCGCAAACCACAGGAGTGAGCTCTCCCGGTCAGGGACCCTTCAGGCTGCTCGGTACGGCCATGCGCAACCGCGAGGAGGCGTTCGCGATTATCGAGGATCAGACCACGCAGCTCCAAGGTTTGTACCGCAAGGGGCAAACGATTGCGCCCGGAGTGACCCTGGTGCAGGTCGAGTGGGACCGGGCCATTATCGAACGCGATGGACGTCGAGAAACGCTGGTCTTGCCTGCCGAACCTTCCTCTCCAAAAGCGACACGCAGCGTGAACGTGTTGTCTCCGTCTCCCGACGCCCCTGTGAGCGGCGTGAGCCAAGTCGCCCCTGACACCTTCCACATCGCTCGGCAAGAGGTGGAGCGCGCAATGGCGAATCTCAACGACATTTTCACCCAGGTGCGTGCAGTGCCGTACACCAGCCCGGACGGGGTCCCGCAGGGGTTCCGTCTCTTTTCCATCAAAGTCGACAGCTTGATCGATCGGCTGGGCTTCAAAGATGGTGATATCGTCCAGCGGGTGAATGGCGTCGAGGTCACCGATCCCAGTACCGCCTTTGCCTTGCTGCAGGATCTGCGAGGATATTCACACGTGCGCGTCGATGTGCTGCGCAACCACCAGCCTGTGACCTTGTCGTATGAGATCCGTTAGGAGCTGCCACGTGCACCGCATTGTCCTGCTTCTGATCTGCTTGATTTGCTGCCGCCCGAGTCTGGCGCAGGAACGCGATCCCTTCACTCCCGGTAGTCGCAAC
>JANWXO010000243.1 GCA_025057295.1 Candidatus Binatia bacterium
TGGGCACAGTACCAAAAAGTCCGGTTGGTGTACGCCGCAGCGGAAGTCAAATCACTGGTTGTGCTGGCCCTGATGTTTTTGTACACCAACATCGCCGCCTACGTGGGGACTTCGCTCACCACCTCGGGCCGCGCTGCGGTGTTCTTCTACACGCAACCTCTTTTCCTCGCCATCCTGGCTCCGTATTTCCTCCCTGGTGACCGTGTGACGCTGCGCAAGCTCTGCGGTCTCGGGTTAGCCCTCTGCGGTCTCATCGGCCTCTTTTCTCCCCAATGGGGAAGCGGGGTCACCACTACAGTGGTGGGGGATGGGATCGTTTTAAGCGGTGCCCTCATGACCGCGTTCTCCAGCATCGCAACCAAACGCACCGCGGGCAGAATCCACCCCGTCGCCTTGATCTGCTGGCAATCTCTCATCTCGTGCCCGGCTCTGGCCTTGCTGTCATGGGGATTCGAGGCGGGCCGGCCCTTCATTTTTTCCCCGCGCGCCATCGCGTCGATTCTCTACCTCGGCCTGATCTCCGCCGCTTTTGGTTTTGTCGCCTTCGCCTGGCTCATCCAGCGCAAACCCGCGACGCGCGTAGCCGCTCTGACGTTTCTCTCCCCCGTGTTTGGTGTCACCTATAGCTGGGTGCTCCTCGACGAACGGCTCACGCCGTTGCAACTGCTGGGTGTCGCCGGTGTGTGTCTCGGTGTGTATATCGTCAACAGCGGCGGTGCGCCCCACCTCCAACCGGGGCCAGAACGGGTCGTCGCCTCGGAAGGAGACACGCCGGCACGCACTCCCGTATCTGCGGTGCAGAAGCGCCTCTGAGTCTCGCAGAGCCCCTCCTCCTGTATCTTGGCTCTAGTGCTCGATCAGGGCGGTTTCCGCAGCGTCCGCCTCACGCACCACGTGCAGCTTCAGGGCGAACCAGGCCGCCCCCCCGAGGCAGCAGGCCCCGGTGAGCCCCACGGTGAGCGGAGCGCCGATATACGGAGCCAGCACTCCAGCGAGTAGGCTCCCGATCGGTGGTGTTCCCATGAAGACCATGAAAAAGAGACTCATCACTCGCCCACGCAGGTGATCCGGGGTCAAGGTTTGCAGCAGGGTATTGGCCGCCGACATCGGCAGCATAAATCCCGAACCGACCAGCGGCAGAAGCAACAACGAGAGCCAGAAATGGCGCGAGAATCCAAACAGGATCAAGCCGATACCGAACCTGACCAGAGCAGACACGATGGTCCCGGCAATCTGCTCCGTCGTATGGTGACGGGCGAGAAACATAACTCCGACAACTGCTCCAACCCCTGCTGCACCCATCAACATCCCCATGCCGCTCGGGCCGCTGTGAAGGATCTCACCCGCGAAGACGGGCATCAGCACCGTATAGGGGGTGCTGAGAAAACTCGCCAGCCCCACTACTCCCAGCAGCAGACGAATCGCCGGGGTGCGTGCGGCATACACCACACCCTCGCGCATAAACGCCAGGATCGGAACGTTTTCGGCACCGGTTTCTACCTTGTCCGGCAAACGCATGGCGAGGAAGCCAGCGATAATGGCGAGATACGAAAGAGCGTTGAGCACGAAGCACGCCCCTTCACCCATGTGGGCGACGACCGCGCCGGCACAGGCCGGGCCGATGATGCGTGCCCCGTTCACCAGCGCCGAATTGAGCGCCACCGCGCTCGACAGGTCCTCCCGTCCGACAATCTCGGTCAAGAAACTCTGGCGCGCCGGCATCTCGAACGTCTGGACCACACCGGCGAAGATAGCCAGGAAAAAGACGTGCCAGGCAGTGATCCACCCCTGCAGTGTCAACACGCCCAACATCGCCGCCTGCAGCATCGCCAGCACCAGCGTCACCAGAATCACCTGATACCGGTTGAAGCGGTCCGCGACTGCGCCAGCGAGCAGGCCGAAGAGAAGGGTGGGGAATTGTCCGGCAAACCCAACCACCCCCAGCATAAAGGAGGACTCGGAAAGGCGATACACCAGCCAACTCTGCGCCATATTCTGCATCCAATAACCGGTGCGCGAGACAAACTGACCGACGAAGAAGAGGCAAAAGTTACGGTGGCGCAAGGCCCGCAGGGCGTAGGGGGGATGCCACCGTGGGGAAGAGTTCACCAGTTGTTCTTCTTCTGCAGAGCCGTGCACCTCTCGCAAGATCCACTCCTCATCCTGCCCGCGCGAGCCGTGGCGCGTCGGCCGCCACCGCTCCTCTATGCGCTGTCGCGCATTCCGTGACCGCACCAGAGTATCGGGAGGCAACCACGCTTGTCAACGAAAATCCCTCCCATCGGAGGTCACACGTTGCCATCCCCTGCTCCTTTCGGATAAGACAAAGAACCTGATACCGCGCACGAAGGAGGGACCGCTATGCAGATCGGTATTCTGCTGACGGCGACCGCACAGAGTGGTGACCTGGCTGAAATCGCCCGTCAGGCCGAGGTCTTGGGATACGATTCCTTCTGGTTACCGGAACACCCGGTGATCCCGGTCGGCCACAAAACCCCATTTCCCGCCGCCAGAGACGGACAGTTGCCGGAGCATTACAACCGCTGGGTCGACCCGTTCATTGGCTTGACGGTGGCCGCGACGGCGACCACACGTATCAAGCTGGGTACCGGAATTTGCCTCCTGCCCGAGCGCGATCCTCTCGTCACCGCGAAAGTCGTAGCCACCCTCGACCTCTACTCCGGCGGTCGGGTGATTCTGGGAGTCGGCGCGGGCTGGCTCAAAGAGGAAACCGAAGTGATGGGAACCCGCTTCGGCCTGCGCTGGAAGCGCTTGCGCGAAAGTGTCGAGGCCATGCGGGTGCTGTGGACCCAACGCGAAGCTGCGTACGAGGGCGAGCTCGTGCGCTTCCCACCCGTGCGCTGTGAACCGAAACCCGTGCAGAAACCCTCTCCCCCCGTGTTGCTCGGTGCACACGGTCCGAAAGCGTTGCAACGGGTCGCGCGCACGTACGACGGCTGGTTCCCGCTCGTGCAGAGCCCCGACGCACTCGCACGGGATGTCGCGACGCTGAGACAACTGACCCGAGAGGCCGGGCGCAACCCCGACATGCTACAAATCACCGCCATCGTCGAGCCACGCAACGGCGGTCCCTCGGTCGACGAACTCAAACGGTATCGAGACGCTGGCGCAAGCCGCCTTATCGTCTTCTCACAGGAGATGGGCGTAGAAGCAGCAAATGGAAAGGGACTGGAGTTAGTCAAACGATTCGCCCCCGTGGTCGAGCGCGCCCAGCGGGTGTAGTGCCGGTGCGACACACCCCCAAGAAGGACCAGGGAGACGGGCCATACACGTAGGTCCCCAGAGCAGGGGGGCCACTATCTCGGCCCTCCTGGGAGGATGACCAGATCCGACGGTTCGGTACGCGTAAGCTAGGGTGGTCGTTTTCTATCTCATCGTCCCGAGCACCTGCTGCACCTCGGCACACGGCAACCCAAACGCCGCCGCTACCCCCGGGTGCGTCACCTGCCCCAGCATAGTATTTAACCCGCGCCGTAACGCCGCATTGGTGCGCAAGGCGTCAATCCCGTTGTCCGCCAGTTCGAGGGCGTAGGAGAGGGTGACGTTGGTCAGCGCGAAGGTGGAGGTGTGTGGCACGACCGCCGGCATATTGGTCACGCAGTAGTGCACCACACCCTCCTCACAGTAAATCGGATCGTGGTGGACGGTCGGTCGCGAGGTCTCCGCACTCCCCCCTTGATCGATGGACACATCGACAAAGGCTGCCCCTGGCTTCATGGCGCGGAACAAAGCCCGCGAGAGCAGCTTTGGCGTGCGCGCACCAGGAACCAAGACCGAGCTGATCACCAAATCAGCAGCGAGCACCTCTTCTTCGATGTTCGCCCGGTTCGACATGACCGTCGTGACATGACCACCGAGGATGTCGTGGGTATAGCGCAGACGGGCCGGATTGACGTCGAGAATACTCACTCGCGCCCCCATGCCGACCGCCACCTGACAAGCATTGGTGCCGGCAATCCCCGCACCGAGGATCACCACATAGGCCGGTTTGACCCCAGACGCGCCACTGAGCAACACGCCGCGCCCCCCGTTTTGCGCTTGCAGACACCATGCGCCCACCTGGATCGCCAGTCTGCCTGCCACTTCGCTCATGGGCGCGAGCAACGGCAGCGAGCCATCATCGAGTTGGATCGTCTCGTACCCGAGGGCGGTGACCTGTTTCTCCAGCAGCACGCGCGTCAACGTCTCCTCCGCGGCCAGGTGCAGGTACGTGAACAGGATCAGGCCCGGACGGAGAAAAGGGTATTCGGCAGGCAGCGGCTCTTTGACCTTGAGAATCAACTGCGCCTGCTCCCACAGCGGTGCAGCACTGGGGAGCAAACGGGCGCCGGCAGCCCGATAGTGGTCATCGGGGATGCTACTGCCCGCCCCCGCTCCCTGTTCGACCAGCACGGTATGCCCGTGTGCCACGAGCGCAGCTACCCCACTCGGAGTGATGGCCACCCGCGTCTCTTCGGCTTTGATTTCTCTGGGAATTCCCACAACCATGTTTTTCATTATACTGGCTGTCTTTACAGCGGGAAAGCAATTCGCGTATCCTGAAAACTCTATGGGAGTCATTCTCGACGGCAAACGGGTAGCGGCAGCGGTGCGACGCGAGGTCAAAGAACGGGTTGCCCAGCTCCTGACCCGCTACGGTCAGGCACCCGGTCTCGCGACGATATTGGTCGGTGACGATCCAGTCTCGCGTGTCTACGTCGCAACGAAAGAAAAAGCGTGCCACGAGGTCGGCATCCAGTCTTTTGCCTATCGCCTGCCGGCGAGCAGTACGACAGCCGAGGTCATGGGGGTGCTCGCAGAGTTGAACGGTCGACACGCAGTGCACGGAATTTTACTGCAACTGCCCCTCCCTGCTCACCTCGACGAGGCGCGGCTGCTGGAGGCGCTCGCACCGGAGAAGGATGTCGATGGCCTGCACCCTTTGAACCAAGGGAAACTCCTCACTGGCAAAGACGGCTTGCGCCCGTGTACGCCGCTCGGTGTGATGCGTCTTCTGGAGGAGAGCGATGCCGTGCGACCAGGGAAGAAGGCGGTCGTCATCGGACGCAGTACGCTCGTCGGCAAGCCTGTGGCGCTGCTGCTGCTCGAGCGTCACTGCACGGTCAC
>JANWXO010000244.1 GCA_025057295.1 Candidatus Binatia bacterium
AAGCGCTCAATCTGGCAGCCCTCACCGCCGAGATGCGCAAAAACGGCGAGGTGATGCAGCAGGTCCGGGGACAGGAAGTCATCGACGACCAACTCCTTTCCATTGCCGCCCTAGCCAACCACCTGGCGCAGTATGGTTTGGCCCTAGAGCCCGGGCAGCGGATTCTGACCGGCTCGATGACACGACCCGTGCCCATCGCTAAAGGGGATCGGTGGGAAACGGTGTTCGCTGGTGTCGGTCGAGTGGCTGCAGCCTTCGTCTAGATCGCCCAGCTTGTGCAGCGTTGTCGTCCGGAGGAACGGAGGAGGGTGCTGCCGAGTTTGCGCGCACCTGAGAAGAGGGAGAGCCTATGCCAAGCATACCGTGTGGGATTGCCATTCCCCAAACTTTTGCCACGACGCCGATCGATCTGCAGTGTATCCGACAGTTCGTGCAACGAGCGGAGGCGCTGCCGTACGACAGTCTCTGGGTACAAGAGCAGATCCTGGGCGACTACCCGATTCTGGAGCCGATCAGTTTACTGACCTACACGGCGGCGCTGACGGCGAAACTGCGGCTCGGTGTCTCGGTGTTGCTCACGGTGTTACGCAACCCCGTGCAACTGGCCAAGAGTTTGTCCAGTCTCGACCAATTGAGCCAAGGACGTTTGATCGTGGGGGTCGGGATCGGTGGGCATGTGCCCGAGTCGCTCTTCGGCTTACCGAGCGAGCAGCGGCCACGCCGGTTTCTCGAGGGGCTCCAGGTCATGAAAGCCCTCTGGACGCAACCCCGGGCAACCGTGCAAGGAACCTTTTGGCGATTCGAGAACGTGGCGATGGAGCCCAAACCCGTGCAACAGCCCCATCCGCCTATTTGGTTTGGGGCACGCGAGCCCGTCGCACTCAGACGTGCCGTGCGCCATGGAGATGGCTGGATGGGAGCCGGGGTATCCTCCCCAGCAGACTTCGTCAAGCAAATCGAACTCGTACGCCGCTTTCTGGATGAAGCCCGGCGTGATCCGGCTACGTTTCCCATCTCCAAGCGCGTCTACATCGCTGTGGATCGAGACCGCGACCGGGCTGAACGCCGGCTGCGGGAGTGGTTTGCACGCCGCTACAAGAATGCCGACTGGGCGCCACGGGTTTCGATCTGGGGGAGTCACGCCGAGTGTCTGGACAAGCTTGGCGAGCTGGTACGGGCGGGCGCACAACATCTGCTCCTGAATCCAGTCTTCGATGAACTCGAGCATCTCGAAATCCTGGCGCAGGAGATTCTCCCGCATTTATAACCGGCCGACCGAAGAAACCCTGAGAGCACGCACGAGACATCAACAGTCGACGCTGGGAGTTGTCGCCGCAATCCCGTCGCGTACGAGCGCGGCGATCGACTCCTCGTCATAACCCAGCTCGCGCAACACTTCCTCGGTGTGGGCGCCGAGCTGGGGTGCAGGCGTCGGTGTCCGCTTCTCGCCGGCGGTGGTAAAAATAGGGCTGTTAACAGTCGTCAGCCGCCCATACCCAGGGTAATCCAGGTCGACAAAGGCACCGGCCGCGCGCATCTGCGGATCCTCCACAACCTCGTCCAATTTCGGTAGCGGTGCCCATTTGATATCTGCCTGTTTGAAAAGCGCGCGCCACTCGGCAAGCTCGCGCGTCTCGAACTGCGACTGCAGAATGGCGAACAGCGCTGCCGCATTCGTAACCCTTGCTTCTTTCGTGGCAAACAACGGGTTGGTGGCAAGCTCTTCCTGGCCGAGGACACGGCAGAGCTGGGGGAATTCTTTGTCTGGATCGAGCAGCACGATCATGAAGATTCGGCCGTCACGGCTCGTGTAGGCTGCAGTCAGCGGATTGGGCGGGGTACCATCGGCTCCCCGCTGGGGAAACACGGCGTTGCAGAGCTTGGCCTGCAAATCGCAGGCATTCGCCCAGGCTCCGCTCGCCAGCAGAGACGTGCCCACTTTGACGCCGCGCCCCGTGCGCTCGCGATGATACAGCCCGAGCATGATCGCCCCGAAGAGGGACACAGCAGTGGGGTGGTCGCCCATCCCTGGTCTAGGCCCGCCAGGCGTACCGTCCATCCCGACAACGCTCATCATCAGACCGGAGCGTGCCCAATACGCCAGCGCATCATACGCCGGCGCATCGGCATCTTCCCCTGTGTCTCCGTATCCCGTCAGGTGGGCATAAATGAGGCGTTCGTTCTCCTGGCGCAGATGCTCCCAGGTGAGCTGGAATTTGTCTAGGAGCGCGTGTTGGTAATTGGTCACAAAGACATCTGCGGTCTTGACCAGTCGGATGAGCACGTCCCGTCCCCGGGGTGTATGGAGGTCGAGGGCAACGCTCTTCTTGTTGCGACTCGTCAGAATCCAGGGCCAGTTGAGCTCTGCTTTGGCAAACCCTGGTTGATCAGCCATGAAGCGGTATAAATCCCCACCCTGCGGGCGCTCGACTTTGATCACCTCTGCGCCGAAATCCGACATGATGGTGGTCGATGCCGGACCGGCCACGTACGTCCCGCAGTCGATGACACGCAAACCTGAAAGGATCCCTCTCTGCATACGATATACCCCCTTTTCAGTATCGACATGCTCTGCGCGACGTTTTGCCCACCTCCGCTCCTCTTACCCAGGTCAGAAGGCATCGGCCTGTACCGAGAGACGGAGTGCTGCTGCCATCCCGCTGCCTTTCCAGTTCGGGGCACCCCTGATCCGGGAAGCATGCGACCCGCTAACGGTGGAGCATACGCTTGAGGGCGTTGTCGCGGTCCGCATTGAAGCGCCGTGAAATCTCCGCATGCGGCACAAATCCGTTGAACCCATGAAAAGCACCCGGATAGACGTGCAACTCGGTTGGCACCCCCGCCGCTATCAGACGCTGGGCATAGGTCATATTTTCGTCCACGAACAGGTCGAGATCGCCAACCGGAATATACGCTGGCGGTAAGCCCCTGAGATCTGTCGCGCGGGCGGCAGCGGCATAAGGGGACACGTCTGCTCCTCCAGGCTCACGGCCAAGATAGGCACGCCAACCCATCCGGTTATTCTCTCGTGTCCACACCAAAGTGTCCGGGAGTGTCTCGCTGGCAGGCGCGACGTTGCGATCGTCAATCATAGGGTAGATGAGCAGTTGAAAGGCGACCTGCACCTCCGCCCGATCGCGCGCGAGCAGGGCGAGACCTGCCGCCAGTCCGCCGCCCGCACTGGCTCCGCCGATAGCGATACGGGACTGGTTCACCCCCAGCTCGGTGCTGTGGGCTGACAGCCACTTGAGTGCGGCGTAACAGTCCTCGATGGGTGCAGGGAAGGGATGCTCAGGGGCAAGTCGATACTCGACCGACGCCACAACGCACTGAGCGACTCGCGCCAAATGCTTGGCTAACAGATCGTCTCGCTCGACGCTGCCCAGGACATAGCCGCCCCCATGTATCCACAACAGGGCAGGCAAGCGCGCAGGCCGATCCATCGGCTGATAGATCCGCACGAAGACGTCGGGGTCACCTGCCGGACCAGGCACCCATCTGTCTTCGATGCTGACGCCTTCGATCGGAGGGGCTTTGGCCATCTGGGCAGCAGCCAACTCGTCCATCATCCGCCGTGCGGCAGGGATATCGTGCAGGTCGATCCCGCCATTCGTCGCTTTGAGCCAGGCCTCGAGGGGCGCAACCAATTCTGGATCTAGCCGACTCGTGTCCATCTCGGTCCTCCACACGCCGGTAGAGAAGGTTCCGCACAGCCGCCAGTGCAGCAGCACGGGCAGCTCGTGTCGCGCACATGTTGCAAAACGCGCATCCGCTGCCCTATACAGCTTGGACCAGGGTCACACCGAACTGGGCGGCAGCATTCCCACCTACCATACGGGCGATGGTGACTTCATCCACCTGCGCCTGTCGCAGCGTCGCAATTGCGTCCCACGCACTGGTCGTATCGTGGTGCGGGTACCGCGAACCCCACACAACCTTTTCCGCGAAGGTGTGCGGCAACCTCTGAATCATCCGCTCCTCGGCGTCAAAGCCGAGCAGGACATGCCCTTCCTTCCACATTTCCTCCGGGTCTGTCCGCACAGGATAATAGTGCAGCAGGGGCACGGTCAGGGTGGAGGCTTCCATTTTCTCCAACACCTCCTCCATCCACGACGCTTTCCCGTGTGCCACCACGACTTTCAGGCGCGGGTAGCGCTGCATCACGGTAAAGCCGATCAAGGTAGACGCCACGAACATGTGATTGTCCAGCCAGTAAGAGAGAATCGGCGCGATGGGATGGCCCAAGGGTGGCAAGGCCACGAAGGTCACATTTTGGCCGTTCCCACCACCAGCAAAAGGTCCCCCTCCGACCTCCCGCATAAACGTCATGTGGTTGAGCCGCCCCTTGATCTTCTCGAAGAACGGCCCGTGCGAGGTCCACTCCGGGTTCCACAAGCCGGGCGTGGGGTGCACGGCCGCTGTCAGGCCCAGCCGCTCTAATTCCGCCCAAAGCGGGTCGTAGTAGGGATGGGTAAAGTAGCGTCCTTCGAGAAACATGGGGCGCAGGAACGCTCCCCGGAAGCAGGGGATCTGTGCGACCCGACGCAGCTCCGCAATCGCATAGTCCATGTTCTGCAGCGGAATCATCGCCGCGGCAAAGAGTCGCTCGGGAGCCGCCTGGCAGAAATCCGCGATCCAGTTGTTGTAGGCGCGGGCCAGAGCAAAGGCGACATCAGGATCTTCGACCAGGTGGAACCCCTCGGCAAACCAAGTGGGATAGAGAAAAGCTTGATCGACCCCCATGGCATCCATATCGCGCAGCCGGGCCTGGGGATCCGACGCCCCTTTCGTCGGAGCATGGCGCGTATGAGGGTCGAGGGCACCGATCTGTTCCCACGTCATCCCTGGCCGCCAAATGGCATGCCGGGGAATGTTGGGGTTCATCGGGTCGCGGAAGACCTTGCCGTTCACTTTCAAGTACGAGTTGAACTCCCCTTCTTCCCGCCACAGAGCGTGTTTCCCCAGGGTGCGATACTCCGGGTCCAAATACTGTTCCCACACCTCGCGCGGTTCTACCACGTGCGAGTCGGCGTCGAAGACAGCGCATCGCTTCTTGCTTGTCATAGGCGTGCCCCTTCCCGTGCGTGGCCATCGCTCCGCGCTCCCTCACCGTAGCGGCGGAGCA
>JANWXO010000245.1 GCA_025057295.1 Candidatus Binatia bacterium
CAAAGCATGGGACCACACCTATCTGTGGCACCCCTTTACCCAGATGCAAGACTGGCTGGCCGAAGAGCCGCTGATCATCGAACGCGGCGAGGGCAACTACCTCATCGATGTGCATGGGAATGCCTACCTCGACGGCGTCTCGTCGCTATGGTGCAACGTCCACGGTCATAACCACCCGCAGTTGAATGCCGCTATCACCGCGCAGCTCGGCAAGATCGCGCACTCGACTCTCCTCGGCCTGGCGAATGTTCCGTCTATCCTTTTGGCCAAAAAGCTGGTGGAGATCGCCCCTCCAGGTTTGACCCGGGTGTTCTACTCCGACGCCGGGGCAACCGCCGTAGAAATTGCTCTCAAACTCGCTTTCCAGTATTGGCAACTCAAAGGCTATGCACAGAAGGTGAAATTCGTTTCTTTGCTCGAGGCCTACCACGGAGACACCCTGGGAGCGATGAGCGTAGGATACTCAGAGCTGTTCCACCGCTATTACCGTCCTCTGTTGCCGGAGATGCCGCGTCTCACTCCACCGCACTGTTTCCGCTTCTATCGCGGCATGTCGGCCTCTGCCGCGCTCGCCGCCGCACTCGAGGAAGCGCAGCGTGTTCTCGCTGCGCACCGTCACGAGATTGCCGCGCTGATCATCGAACCTCTGATGCAGGGCGCCGCCGGGATGTGGGCACAGCCGGTCGCGTACGTGCAAGCCCTGCGCGAGCTCACCCGCGAGTACGACATCCTCCTCATCTGTGACGAGGTGGCGACGGGGTTCGGTCGCACGGGACGCATGTTTGCGTGCGAGCATGCGGGGATCAGCCCCGACTTGCTCTGTCTCGCCAAAGGTCTCACCGGTGGATACCTCCCGTTAGCCGCGACCCTCGCCACCGAAGAGATCTTTTCCGCCTTTCTAGCCCCGTACGAGGAGTTTAAAACTTTCTTTCACGGCCACACCTACACCGGCAATCCGGTGGCATGCGCCGCAGCGCTCGCGAGCCTCGCCGTGTTCGAAGAAGAACGGGTCCTCGATACGCTGGCAGCAAAGATCGCGCTCTTGAGCGAGCGGTTGGAAACGGACATCGCCCCGCTGGCGCACGTTGCCGATATCCGCCAGTGGGGATTCATGGTAGGCATCGAACTGATGCGCGACCCGGTGCGCAAAGTGGCATACGAGCCGGCAGAGAAGGTCGGCATCCGCGTGTGCAAAGCCGCCCGTGCTCACGGCGTGATTCTGCGTCCGCTAGGCAATGTCATTGTATTGATGCCCCCGCTGAGCATCACAACAGCAGAATTGACAGTGCTGGTCGATGCAGTGCGGGAGGCGATCGTAACCGTTACGAGCCAGCTATGAATGCGTTCTTGGTGACAGGCACCGACACAGGAGTCGGCAAAACCGTTATCGGATGCGGCCTTGCGGCCACCTTCACCGCCCGGGGAAAAAGGGTCGGGGTGCTCAAACCGGCAGAAACTGGCTGTTCGCTGCGGGACGGCGCCCTGTATCCGGAGGATGCGACACGCCTGGCCGCGTTTGCCTGCTCGACATTGCCGCTAGATCGTATCTGTCCCTATCGTTTTGCCCTGCCGGTGGCCCCCAGTGTGGCAGCGGAACAGGTCGGCGTGACCATCGATCCCGCTCACATCATCGCTCTCTTCCGAGAGGTCGCAGCGCATCACGACATCACCATCGTCGAAGGAGCCGGTGGACTGCTGGTGCCACTGGTGGGCCGTTATACCTTTGCCGACCTCGCTCGCGATTTGCAGATCCCCATCGTTGTCGTGGTCGGCTCCAAGCTCGGTGCGCTCAACCATGCCCTCCTCACCTTTCATTGCATTCAAACGCGCTCACTACCGCTCTGCGGGTACATCCTCAATCATCCCACCTCGGCCGTAGACCCTGCGATTCAAACCAACCCCCGCACGCTAGCCCAACTCACCGAGGTGCCATGCCTGGGGACCATCCCGTTCTTGCCGCTCAGCGGCGAGACCGAACAAGACCGTAGGATGCTCGTGGAGGTATTTTCACAGGCGGTTGATTTCACCGGTCTGCTACGATAGAGAGCGAAGCCTTCGAGTCCTACACGCAGGAGGAGATACATGAGCGACTTCTCGGCCTTGGCAGAAAAATCCCTGGCGGGAGCAGCCCTCTCCCGTGCCGAGGCTTTCTCTGTGATGGAGGCGGCGGACGAACGCCTTCCAGAACTGCTCCAGGCTGCGCTGCAGGTGCGGGAGCGATTCTTCGGTCGCAAAGTCAAAATTTGCGTGCTGCAAAATGCCCGCAGCGGCCTGTGCCCGGAAGACTGCCACTACTGCTCGCAATCGGCCATCTCCAGTGCGCCGATCGCCAAATACCGCCTCCTCTCGACCGAAGAGCTGCTAGCGGGAGCCCGCAGAGCCGTCGCCGCTGGCGCTCGCCGCTACTGCATGGTCACCAGCGGCCGCGGGCCGAGCGAGAGAGACATCGCCCACCTCAGCGCGGCCGTGCGCGCGATCAAAGCGGAGTTTCCCTCTTTGGAGATTTGCCTCTCGCTCGGCTTGATGAGCGAAGGGGATGCGCGGCACCTGAAAGCGGCAGGGGTCGGGTGGATCAACCACAACCTGAATACGAGCGAACGCTTCTACCCGGAAATCTGCACCACTCATACCTACGCCGACCGTGTCGAGACGGTGCGGAACGTGCAGCGTGCCGGCCTCTCTACCTGCTGCGGCGGTATCATCGGTATGGGAGAGACGGACGCAGACGTCATCGAGTTGGCATATGCGTTACGCGCCTTAGCGGTCGATTCCATCCCCGTCAATTTTTTGTATCCTGTGGCTGGTACCCCCCTGGGGGAGCGGCGCGACTTCTCCCCCTCTCGTGGCCTCAAAGCTCTCTGTCTCATGCGCTTCCTCAACCCCCGTAGCGAGATCCGCATGGCCGCGGGCCGCGAACTCTACCTGGGTGAATGGGGCGGACTCGCTCTCTACGCGGCCAACTCGATCTTCGTCGAAGGCTATCTCACCACTCCCGGACAACGGGCCGTCGACGCGCACAAGCTGATTCGCGATGCGGGGTTCGAGCTCGAGACGGTACCAGCAGAGTACCCAGCATAACACGCGATTGCAGTTGCCAGCGAGAGATGGCAGACTCTGCCTGTGTCACCCAAGGAGGATGCCATGACAGCCCAGTGGAAGATTGCTGGCGAATATTTCGAATCCTGCAATTGCGATCTCATCTGTCCGTGCCTGATTCAAGCTCCGACCTCGCGCGACCGCTGCGACGCGGCGCTCGCCTTCCACATTACCGAGGGGACATACGGACAGACGCCGCTCGATAATCTCAACGCTGTCCTCGTTGTTTCCTTCCCCGGCCCAGGAAAGATGCGAGACGGCAACTGGACCGCAGCAGTATACGTGGACGACCAGGCATCTCCAGCGCAACAGGAAGCTCTGGGCAATATTTTCTCGGGCAAAGCGGGAGGGCCGCTGGGGGTGGTGTTTGGTGCGCTGGTGACGAAGTTCCTCGGTGTGAAAGTGGTTCCCATCACTTTCGAAATGAAGGGCCACGAACGCCGCCTGGTGATCCCGCAGATCCTGGAAATCGACATCGCCGCAGTGACGGGGCGGGACGGTGTCGAGCCGCTGAGGGCGACCAACGCTGCACACCCGGTGTCGAGCACACTCGCCCTCGCGCAATCACGTGTCTATCGCTACGCCGATCATAACCTCGCGTGGCATACGAGCGGTACGAACGGCCACTTCGCCCCCTTCAGCTGGCAAGCGTAAACGAAGCGGATGAAGCGGTATATAGAAATCCTCGTCTTCTGGTGGGTCTGCAGCTGCGCTGTTTCCGTGGCGGCGCAGGATTCCCAGCCTCGCATTCGCTTCGGCTTGCAAGTCGCCCAACAACACACCACCGTCGAAGAACTGCAAGAGATCTGGAAGGAGGCGGAAGCGTTGGGCTTCGACTCCCTGTGGACCAACGACCACTTGCTGCCGAGCGTGGGTCCGACCGATGCCGCGAACCTGGAAGCGTGGACGCTGCTCGCGGCTATGGCCGTAGTGACCTCCCGCGTGCAGATCGGCACGCTCGTCTCCAGTAATACCTTTCGCCACCCGGCTGTCCTGGCCAAAATGGCGACCACGATCGATCACTTGAGCCGCGGCCGCTTCGTGTTGGGTATCGGAGCCGGCTGGTTCGCACGCGAGCACGAAGCCTACGGCATTCCTTTCCCCCCGCTCGCGCAGCGCGCGGCAGAGCTGGCAGAAGCTCTGCACGTGATCACCCACCTCTGGGGAGCTGCTCCTACAGTGACATTCAAAGGGCGGTACTACACCCTGGTAGAGGCACCTTTCATGCCCAAGCCGCTGCAGCAGCCGCATCCGCCTATTATGATCGGCGGGATCGGCGAAAAACGCATTCTCCCGCTGGTCGCGCGGTATGCGCAGATGTGGAACATCCCCAATCTGCCACCGGATCAGATCGCGGCGAAGAACACAGCGTTGGAGCGATACTGTCGGGAGATCGGCCGCAACTGCGCCGAGATCGAACGGTCGTATCTCACCCCTCTCTACCTCAAGGCCGACCCGGCCGAGGTGCACGCGCTGCTCGAGCGCATCGCCGACCTGCGCAAGGTCAGCGTAGAGGAAGTGCGCAGCAGTGTATTGGCCGGAGATCCAGTTGCCGTTCGCCAGCAACTGCAGACCTACATCGACGCCGGAGTTACCCACTTCATCATCAACCTGCGCCGTCCCGGCCTGTATGATCGTGAGGGGGTGCGGTTGTTCGCCAAGGAAGTGATGCCGGCATTTCGGGGGAACCGCTGAGCCTCACACGCGAGACCCGGGCATACCTGCTGCTTCTGCTCGTGACCTTCGTGTGGGCAGGGCTGTTTCCAACGGGCAAAGTCGCACTCCGGAGCGTGCCGCCGCTGACGATCGCTGCCATCCGCATGATCGCCGGCTCGGCCTTGCTGTTCCTCTACTTGCGGCATCACCATGCCACGCACGTCCCCTGGAGTCCGCCACTGATTGCGAGCTTCTTCTTCCTCGGCTTTACCGGGTACTTCGTTGGCGTCGGCTGCAGTTATCTGGGTCTGCGGCTGACCACCGCCACCAACGCCGCCTTACTCAACGCTGCCTCCC
>JANWXO010000246.1 GCA_025057295.1 Candidatus Binatia bacterium
CGCCGCCGTGGAGATGTTGAAGCTCTGGGCGCCGTCGCCGCCGGTGCCGACGATGTCCACCAGATGCTCGCGCTCGGCGACCTCGACCCGCCGCGCCAGCGCGCGCATCACCCGTGCCGCGCCGGTGATCTCCCCCACCGTCTCCTTCTTGACCCGCAGCCCGACCAGCAGCGCCGCGACCTGGGCCGGGGTCCAGGCCCCGCCCAGCAGCTCGCGCATGAGCGCCTCCATCTCGTCCTCGAAGAGCTCGCGGTGCTCGATGATGCGCTGGAGCGCCTGCTGGGGGGTGAGCGGCATCGGAGTCAGACGCAGACCGCGGCGGTGATGGCGAGGAAGTTGCGGAGCAGGGCGTGGCCGTGCTCGGTGAGGATCGACTCGGGATGGAACTGCACCGCCGCGAGCGGCAGTGTGGCGTGCTCTAGCGCCATGATGACGCCATCGTCGCTTTCGGCAGTAATCGTCAGTTCGGCCGGGAGTGTCTCCCGCACGGCGAAGAGGGAATGGTAGCGCCCGGCGGTGAACTCGCGCGGTAGACCGGCAAAAATGCGTCCCCCCAGCACCCGGATGCGAGAGGCTTTGCCGTGCATGGGAGACGGCAGAACCCCCAGCGTGCCGCCGAAGTGTTCCACCATCCCCTGCAGTCCGAGACAGACGCCGAAGAGAGGCAGACGGCGTGTGAGAGCCGCGGCGATGGTGCCGGAAACGTCGAAGTCACCGGGACGGCCGGGGCCGGGCGAGAGCACCAGCAGGTCGGGGTGCAAGGTGTCCAGTTCGTCGTGAGGAAAACCGTAGCGGAGCGTGATCACCTCGGCGCCGGTTTGGCGCAGGTAGTTCGCCAGGGTGTGGACGAAGGAATCCTGGTGATCGACCAAGAGAATGCGTTTCCCCTGACCGGGGTGTGCGGCGTGCAAGGGAGCTGCTGGCGAAGGGCCGCGGGGACGGCGTAGGGCATCGAGAAAGGCGGCTGCTTTGAGGTGGGTTTCGCGCTCTTCCTCGTCCGGGTCGGAATCGTAGAGCAGGGTAGCACCGACGCGCACTTCTGCCACGCCGCGCTTGACCCGGATGGTGCGCAGCGTCAGCCCGGTGTTCATGTTCCCGTCGAAGCCGATCAGGCCGATGGCGCCGCCGTACCAGGCGCGGGGCGACTTCTCGTGATCTTCGATGAACTGCATCGCCCACACCTTGGGAGCCCCGGTAACCGTGACCGCCCAGGTGTGGGCCAGGAAGGCATCGAGCGCGTCGAACTCCTCGCGCAGATGTCCCTCGACGTGATCGACGGTGTGGATGACGCGCGAGTACATTTCGATCTGGCGGCGGCCGATGACGCGCACGCTGCCCGGTTTGCAAATGCGCGACTTATCGTTGCGGTCGACGTCGGTACACATGGTCAGTTCGGCTTCGTCCTTGTGGGAATTCAGCAGCCGCAGGATTTGGGCTGCATCGCTCATCGGGTCGCCCCCGCGGGCGATCGTCCCCGAGATCGGACACGTCTCGACACGGTCGCCTTCCACTCGCACGTACATTTCCGGCGAGGCGCCAACCAAGTATTCCGCCTCGCCGAGGTTGATGAGGAAGCCATAAGGAGCGGGGTTCCGCTCGCGCAGACGCCGGAACAGCTCCGAAGGGGGAATAAGACAGGGCTCGAAGAAGGTCTGTCCTGGGACCACCTCGAAGAGGTCGCCGCGGCGGAACGCCTCACGGGCCAGACGCACGCCGGCGGCGTACTCCCCGGGGGCATGATCGCACGAGCGTTCGACCCGCTCCGCACCGACGTACGGCTGTACGAGGCCATCGCGCGGCAATCCCTGAGTGGAACGCCCATCTACTTCGAAGTCGTACCGGTGGCGCGAGGCCTGTTCGCGGCGGTGGTCGACGATCACCAGTTCATCGGGCAGGTACAGCACCAGGTCGCGTTGATCCGCCGGGCGAGGCAGCCGCAGCCGCAGAGGCTCGAATTGGAAGGCGAGGTCATAACCGAACGCGCCGTACAGGCCGAGGTGGGGGTCTTCGGAGCTGTAAAAGAGCTCCACCAAGGCGCGGATGAGCGAGAAGATCGAAGGCTGCTTGCTGCGCTGCTCTTCAGGGAAGCGGCCAGTTGGAGCGGCAATAGTGCCGACCAGGCTGTCCTCGCGCAGCTCGGCGCTCGCCACTGCCGGCAACGTCTGCACAGCCTGTGCGATCGCCGGCAGTAACACCCGACCGCGTTGATTCAAGGCCGCACAGCGAAAGTGCCGCTCGCGCGCGACGAGGACGAGCGGGGGGTCGACGAAACCCATGTCCCAGCGGGTGTAACGGCCCGGATATTCATAGCTGGAGGCGAGCAGCACTCCGAGGTGGCTGTCGAGTGCGTCGATGATCGGATCGATCGCCCCTTCGACAGGAATCCCTTCGACAATACGGCGGATGGTAACCCCACCGCGGGTACGGTACGTCTCGACGCTGGGGATGAGGGTGGCTTTGCCGGGCATAGCTGGATTCCTCCCTCTGCTGGGAGCCTGGCCCTGTGCACTGACAGGACCCCTTGATCTGCGGCGGCGGTCCTGAAAAAAACAAGAGCCGCCTCGCAGATCGGGCGGCTCCGTCCATATGCAGAATACAACGTCCGGGCCGCCTACGCAGGCAGCCACCACCAGTGCGGCTGGGGGCACGGACGTGGATTCATGGCTGTTGCTATGTTGACAGGAGACGGAGAGGTCGTCAAGAGTGACGGGATTCGGCGCACCGAAAACCTGTGAGGATATGCTATGAAGAACCCCTTTCTGATCGGGACCAAAATCTACTTCCGGGCGTTGGAACCGGAGGATGCACCGTTGCTCGTCGCGTGGGTCAACGATCCAGAGGTCACCAGGACGTTGGAGCTGTTTTACCGCCCGCGGAATCTGCAGGCGGAACGGGAGTTTATCGAGAGCATGAACAAAAGCGAGCAGGACGTCGTCTTTGCGATCGTGGTCAAGGAGACCGATGCCGCGATCGGCGTAGCCGGCCTGCATCGCATCAACTTTAAAGAGCGCCACGCGGTGTTTTCCATTTTCATTGGGGAAAAGAGCGAGTGGGGGAAAGGGTACGGGACAGAAGCGACGGCGCTGATGGTCGGTTATGCCTTCGAGACCCTCAACCTCAATCGCGTCTCGTTACAGGTGTACGAATACAACCAGCGCGGGATCCGCGCATATGAAAAAGTGGGCTTCGTCCGCGAGGGCGTCCTGCGGCAGGAGCATTATTACGCAGGACGCTACTGGGATACGATTGCCATGGCGATCCTCAAAGAGGAGTGGGAGGCGAAAAAACGGCCGTGAAGACCTCGTGTTGGCCAGCACGAGCGGGGTGCGAGTTCCTGCGCGCGAGGAAGTGGGTGAGGATCACCGACACAGAGACCGGATGAAGAAGATATGCCTTCTCTGCGAACTGCTACAGCGACAGCGGCCGAGCAGCCCTCTTCTTTAGTCACGATTGTCGCCGAAGAGCTGGAACAGCCTGTCCCTCCTGAGGTCCTCTCCGTGGCAGCGACGATTCAACGTCGTCACGGGGAGGCAGTCGCTGCCATTCTGTTTTACGGGTCGTGTTTGCGCACGCGGACGGTCACGGAGGGAGTGCTCGATTTTTATGTGCTGGTCGATACCTACCGTGCGGTTTACTCTTCGTGGCTGTTGCGCGTCATGAATGCTGTTCTGCCGCCCAACGTGTTTTACCTGGAGGTACGAGCGGGAGAGCACCTCCTGCGCGCCAAATATGCGGTCATTTCGACGAGAGATTTTACCCGGGCGGCAACGCCGCGTGGCCTGCATGCCATCGTCTGGGGACGCTTCTGCCAGCCGACCAGGCTGGCCTATGTTCGTGACCAGCAGGCGCGCGCGCTCGTGGTGCATACGCTGGTGACGTCGATCCTGACAATGGTCACCCACATGGTGGCGCTGGTTTCATCCCCCAAGGGGATGGTCCGCGTGCACCCGGCAGACCTGTGGCAACGCGGGTTTTGCGAGACGTACGGCAGCGAGTGGCGTGCGGAGAAGCCGGAGACGATTCGGAAACTGTATGAGGCCGCCGCCGAGCGCTATGATCGGGTCGCGCGCGAGGCGCTCTCTGCGCTGGAGCGGCAAGGAATCGTGCGCGTCCGTCCCGATGGAGCCACGTTGGAGCTGGCCGTCAGCACGCCTCACCGACGGCGCCTGGTATACGGATGGTGTCTCCGTCGTCCCCTGGCCAAAGGGTTGTACGCCATCCGCCTGTTGAAATCCGCAGTCACTTTTCGCGACTGGCTGCCGTATGTCTTATGGAAGTTGGAGCGGCATAGCGGGAGACGGGTGGTTGCGAGCGCGCGACAGCGCCGACATCCTTTTCTGTTGGGCGGGCTGCTCGTCCTCAAGCTCCTCCTGCAGCGCGCTTTTCGCTGAGCAAGGGGAGCGTCGGGGGGCGGTGGTGTCGCCGCCAGAGGCGGCTCACGACAGAGAAAATTCCAGCCTGTAAGGTATGGCGATAGGGAGCATCGGCGGGCAGTTCTGCCAGCAGGCGACGGTGCAGCGCACCGAGACTGTGGTACGGCATCGTCGGATAGGCGTGGTGCAACGCGTGGTAGCGCAGCCCGAGCGGCGCAGCGAGCACGGTGAGGGGCCAGCCGGTCAACGTCATCGAGTCCAAGAGCTGTGCTGTCGTGTCGAGGGGCCTGCCGTCGTACTGTTCATAGCGATGGGCGGCAAGGGTACGAAGCTGGTTCACCAGTACGATGCCGGCCGCCACGATGTACCACTGCAGGACCCACCAGGATGCGATCCCCCCGAGGAGCGCGGCTGCCGAGGCAATCCAGCACACGGCCGTTGTGGTAGCTTCCTGCAAGATCCACCCGCGCGCGCGCGAGCGAGGAGGGAGTGGCCGGCGGTAGCGCAGGTTGATAACCAGTGAGGAGGCGCGTTGCAGGACCAGACGACGGAGAGGCGGGATGAGGAAAGACACTGGTCCAAGCACTCCCCACCGGAAGACCAGCAGGAGAGGGACGACCAATGCGCCGCCGATGAATCCGAGGAGGCGTAAGCGGCCCCACTGAGCGATCGGTGCATACTCCGGGTCGTGGATAGTTCCAAAAGTCGACCGCCGATGGTGAGCGCGATG
>JANWXO010000247.1 GCA_025057295.1 Candidatus Binatia bacterium
CCTAACCCAGGACATCGGGCTTTGGTGGAATTAGAACACCTGGGAATCCTGCGTTGTCTCATCACCCAGAATGTCGACAATCTCCACCGGCGTGCTGGCAGCAAAAATCTAGTCGAAATCCACGGCAATTACACTTTGATTCGGTGTATCGCGTGCCACGCGCGCTTTCCTGCCACTGCCGTGCCTCTCCACTCCCTTCCCCCCCATTGTCCGAAGTGCAACGGGATTCTCAAAAGCGATACCGTCTCATTCGGCGAGCCCATTCCCCCTGACGCCCTGGAGCAATGTTTCTCCGCCACCCAGCAGTGTGATTGCATGCTCGTGGCGGGAACTTCCGCAACCGTCTACCCAGCTGCGTCATTTCCCTTAGCGGTGCGGGAAAAGGGAGGCACCCTGATCGAGGTCAACCTCTACGAAAGCGAGCTCACCCCGCTCTGTACGGTCAGCTTACGTGGGCCGGCAGGACAAGTGCTCCCACAGCTCGTGCATGCAGTGAAAGAGTTACGCCAATGAAACAATGGTTTGCCCTTTCTGCCATCGGCCGTGACCGGCCCGGGATTGTCGCCGACCTCGCTGAACTGATCTACGAATGTGATTGCAACCTCGAAGACTCCAGTATGACTCGCCTCGGAGGCGAGTTCGCAGTGCTTCTCCTGCTATCGGGACAAGGACCCGAACTGGAGCGGCGTCTTGCGAACGCGTGCAAGCACCTGGAGTGGGAGAAGCGGCTGACGATATTTATCCGTCCGCTCGAAGGCGAACCGTCACACGAGCGCGTAAGCGAACGCACCGTTCCCTATGAACTGCAAGCCACTGGAATGGACAAAGCAGGAATCGTCGCCCGTATTGCCCGCTGTCTCGCTGATCATGGCATCAACATCACCGAAATGCACACCCACTCTCGTCCAGAGCCCGGCCGCGGCACGGCAATCTACACCATGCGTATCCGTATGGACGTCCCCGTCGCTGTCGCAGTCCCCACTCTACAGGAGCGGCTCGAACGTATCGCGGATGAGTTACACATTCACATCGACCTGACCCCTGCCCCGGCGAGTATATAAGGACTGCTATATCGTCTTCACCCGCCTCTCGCGGCACAGTAAGGGGGCACCGAGAAGGAGGAAAAGATGAAACTGGGATTTATCGGTCTCGGCAACATGGGAAACCCTATGGCGGGGAATCTCCTGCAAGCTGGTCATTCCCTCCACATCTATGACCTGCGGCGAGACGCCGGGGCAAATTTGGAAGCAGCCGGTGCAGTGTGGAAACCCAGCCCTCAGGAGGTCGCCCGGGGGGTGGAAGCTGTCTTTCTCTCCCTGCCCATGCCGGCGGACGTCGAGCAGGTTGTGTTGGCTGACAATGGCGTTCTTGCTGGGATGGCTAGTGGTGGCACCATCATCGACATGAGCACCAACTCACCGACTACTGTCCGTCGCCTCGCCGAGCAGGCACGCGTCAAGGGCGTTGAGTTTCTCGATGCCCCGGTGAGTGGAGGCGTACGAGGAGCGCGGAACGCCACACTGGCAATTATGGTTGGCGGCGACAAGACGGTCTATGACCGCTACGAGCCAATACTCAAAGTCATGGGATCACACGTCTTCTACGTCGGTGCCATCGGTGCTGGCAACGTCGTCAAATTAGTCAACAATATGTTGGCTTTTATCAATATGATGGGCGCCGCGGAAGCAATCATACTCGGCACCAAGGCAGGAGTTGATCCCAACGTGCTCTGGCAGGCGATCAGAGCGAGCAGTGGCGGGAGCTTCACCTGGGAATCTGGGACGCGAGCGATCCTCCGTGATCGCCTCGCCCCAACCTTCACGGTGGAGCTGGCAAAGAAAGACATCGGTTTAGCCACCCGTTTGGCCCAGGAATTGGAAGTCCCGCTGACCATGGGGCGTGTCGCGGAAGACTTGCTGAACCACTACTATGCCAGCGGCTACGCCAGAGAAGATGTGTTAGCGACGGTGAAAGCACTGGAGCAACAAGCCGGGGTTACCGTACGCGGGACCTGGAAAGAGTCGCACTGACCTCTCACGAGTCAGTGACCCGCCTTGTGTGGAGCACGCCTATGCGCGAGACCAACAATCTCCATGTCGTCACCACTACTCCCCTCATCACACCCATAGAACTCAAAGCCGAGTTGCCTATTTCGGAGCGCGCTGCCGAGACCGTTGCCGGCACCCGAGATGCAATCAAGGCGATCCTCCAGGGGAAAGATCCGCGCTTGCTTGTCGTGGTGGGTCCCTGCTCCATCCATGACGTTGAGGCGGCCCGCGATTATGCGAGCCGCCTGCTCAATGCCAGTGCGCAATGGCGCGAGTGGTTGCTGATCGTCATGCGGGTATACTTCGAAAAGCCACGTACAACCACTGGTTGGAAAGGATTGATCAACGATCCCCACCTCGATGGTAGTCACGATATGGCCACCGGTCTCCGCTTGGCCCGCCAACTACTCTTAGATCTCGCCGTGTGCGGCCTACCGGCGGCGACCGAAATGCTCGACCCCGTGACCCCCCAATACCTTGCTGACTTAGTGTCGTGGACGGGGATCGGTGCGCGCACGAGTGAAAGTCAGACGCACCGGGAGATGGCCTCGGGGCTGTCCATGCCAGTAGGGTTCAAAAACAGTACGGATGGCAGCATCGCCCCAGCAGTCAATGCGATCAGTGCCGCTCTCCATCCCCATCGCTTCCTCGGCATCGACGGTGAAGGTAAGGTCAGCATCGTCAGTACGACCGGCAACCCCGATTGTCACCTCGTGCTCCG
This sequence comes from Candidatus Binatia bacterium, assembly GCA_025057295.1. Classification (GTDB taxonomy): domain Bacteria; phylum Desulfobacterota; class Binatia; order Bin18; family Bin18; genus JANWXO01. The sequence continues at coordinate 2,770 of JANWXO010000247.1, forward strand.
TGGAGGAACAAATGGCCCGAACTACGATCCGGAAAGTGTGGCAATCGCCGCGCGTGTGCTGCAGCAGGCCAACCTCTGCTCCCGTATCATGGTAGACTGTAGCCATGGCAATGCCCAAAAAGATTTCCGCAAGCAACCTGTTGCGCTGCGGAGCGTCGCGGCCCAAATTCGCGCCGGTAATCCTCATTTGATGGGAGTCATGATCGAAAGCAATTTAGTAGCCGGCAAACAGCCCTTCCCTGTATCGCGGCACCAGCTGGTCTATGGGCAAAGCATCACCGACCCCTGCGTCGACTTTCCCACCACTCTTGCCATGCTCGACGAACTTGCCGATGCAGCTGCCAGCCGTCCTCGCCAAGGATAACCGTTCAGACGCACCCGCAGGAGGTGTTCACCCGCTGCCCCTCCGCTATTGCGTGCGCACATGACGCGTGTCACCACCCTACCACTGGCGTGGAGAGATGAAGCGCTCGTTGCCATCAGGATCGAGTGCAACCGAGCCAAAGCGCAAAAGTCTCACCTCTCGCACCGCGCTACAAGAGCGCGGAAGGTCTACTGCGATCGTGCGCTCGGTGCAGCCGGACAACAGCCCCACACCGCAGCAATATCCGTAGGCGTCGTTTAAGCCTACCAGTAGACCTTTCAGGTCGCGCCCCGCACACTGCGGCCACCGTCCCCATACCGCTGTATCGCCGAGACGAAAGGACACGCGGACAAGGTCTGTGAAATAGCAGCGGTATCGCTCTTGCCGGTTGGCCCGGCGTTCCGCAGGCGAGCGCGAACGTGCAGCCGCGGGAACCGGCAGGCAATAGACACTCATGTCCGCACGCTGGCGACAGGCGTGCAGGATCGGCTGCAATTCGTTCGCCCGAACCAGTGCCAGCACCTGCGTTGGGCGCAACAGATCAATCTTCTGTAGCTTAAGTTCAACGGCAAGCGGTCCCTCCACAAAGCCAGTTGGATCGATCAAGAGCGTGTCGAATCCCAGTGCCAACGCCCGATCCATCAGGCGTCGGCAGCCGACCACCACTGGCAACAAGTGGCCCACTGGTGAGGTAGCGCCCACAAAGACGCTCGCCACCACATGGGGAACGACACGTTGTTGGTCGTCAACCGAGAACCGAACGAGATTGAGTGTAGTCGGCAGCCCATAAGTAGACTGCCCGACATCCGCATCAAGCACCATCACAGCCTGCCCGCGTATACTCAGCAGCTGCACCATATCGCGTATCAAGGTGCTTTTCCCCGCATCGGTCGCACCGAGCAGAAAACACACCCCTCCGCGTTCAGTCAGCACTTTGAGCAACGGGTGCTGGTCAGGAACATGCATTGGAGGACCACACGAAGATCAAGACCGACGGAGAAAGTCTTCACACTTGGTGATTTCTTCACGAAAGAGTGCCGCTTTGTCCTCATCCCCCAGTGCTCGCGCCAGTGCTTCGCCTGCACGCAAGACAGCAATCGCCTCCCGCCAGCGTCCCTTGCCCAGCAAGACTCCGGCCTTCCGGAACAGACGACTGAGACGCTCAGCCGTGCCTTTGCGCATCGGGGTCGTCACGACCGGAGTCCTCAGCCAAACGGCGGCGCCGTGCCGACAACACCGCGGCCAACGCCTCCTCAAGGTGGGGGTTGCCCAGCGTAGGAACGCTCAAGTTGGTCAACGGAGGGAGCGGACGGCGGGGGAACACCGCAGGCCAGGCCAGTGTCGCGTCAGGATCGCCAACGACAAAAAAGACTCTCTTGATCGCCGCTCTTCCGAGCTGTTGGTTCAACCGGGCCATGATCCGCCCCTTGGCAAATTGCAATTCCTGCACGCACGCTGGATGCGAAACGATCACAAAGAGTTTGCCGTCTTGGATTCTGAGTGGCTGTGCTACGCGTGCGATACCTGCCCCGACCACCTTCTCCCACGTTGTCCACACACCGTACTCTTGCAACCGGCCTGCGTGGGGCAACTGGGCAAGAACGTCCTTTAAAATGTCACTGGTTGCGTGCCACCCAGCAGAACTCATACCGGTTCAGGTATAAGGCAAAAGTGTAAGAGAAACAAGGACAAACACCAATCCACAATCCCTAGCGTCCCTCAACTCTTGACAACACCATATATTGTGTGTAATCAGGTTCGTACTTTATTTGGTGGAGAGGAGGCGGAGGTCATGGCGGAACGAGTACGGAGGAAGGTGGGGATGGAGCAGAGTTCAGCGGCAAGGACAGAGGGAGATCCTCTTGCCACCAAGCACAAAGGCCTATCCATCAAACG
>JANWXO010000248.1 GCA_025057295.1 Candidatus Binatia bacterium
ACGACGAGTTCGATTCCCTCGATGATCTCCACGACGAGATTCAACGGGTGCTAGTGGACGAGCCGCGCCCCCTCGCCAAAGAGGGGGGCATCATCCGTGCCGGTGTGTCTGCCGAGCTGGACGAACTTCGTGCTATCCAAACGTCGGGCAACGACTGGTTGACGAGCTTTGAACAGCAAGAACGAGCGCGCACCGGGATCCCCAACCTGCGGGTGGGGTTCAATAAGGTCTTCGGGTATTATGTAGAAATTACCAAATCCTATCTCCACGCGGTTCCTGCCCATTATACGCGCCGGCAGACCCTCGCCCATGCCGAACGGTTTGTCACCGATGCGCTGAGGCGCTTTGAGGAGAAAGTCCTCTCGGCCGCTGATCGCAGCCGCGTGCTGGAATACGAGCTCTTTTGCGCTCTGCGGGAGCAGATCGCCGCGCAGGCCCCTCGCCTGCGCCGCGCAGCAGGAGTACTGGGAACGCTGGACGCGCTTTGTGCGTTGGCCGAGGTAGCGGCCAAAAAGGGGTGGGTGCGCCCCCACGTCTCTGACACGTACGGGATTCATATCACTGAAGGACGTCACCCGGTGGTGGAAACCCTCACCGATCCCTTCGTTCCCAATGATCTCCAGCTCGATGAACGGACGCGCTTGCTCCTCCTGACCGGCCCCAATGCGGCAGGCAAAAGTACCTATGCCCGCCAGGCGGCCTTGCTCGTGCTGCTGGCACAGATCGGCAGTTGCCTGCCTGCCACTGCGGCGACGGTCGGAGTCGTGGACCGTATCTTCACCCGCGTGGGAGCGGCGGACTTTCTCGCCCGTGGGCTCTCGACTTTCATGGTGGAGATGATGGAGACAGCCAATATTTTGCGCCACGCGACCGAGAGAAGCCTCGTCATCCTTGACGAGGTCGGTCGTGGCACTGGCACTTCTGATGGCAAGGCAATCGCGCAGGCTGTGGCGGAATGCTTGGTGCAGGAGGTCAAAGCCAAGACCATTTTTACCACCCATTATCACGAGTTAGCCTGCTTGGCGGAGAGCTTCCCGAGTATCGCCACTGCCCGCCTAGAGGTGAGAGAAGACCAGGGAGAGGTGACCTTTCTCTACAAGGTCGTTCCCGGGGCCGCGCAAAAGAGTTATGGCCTATACGTTGCCAAGCTGGCGGGTCTGCCAGCGCCAGTCGTACAACGGGCGAGCGAGCTCGTGACCCAGTGGGAACATGAGAAGACGGCGCTCGGCACAGCGGTGAACAAGGTGCCGCGGAAGAGAAGAGCGCAAGCTGGGGAACAGCACAAAGGCCGTGCTGTCGTGGAGCGGCTAGCTCGTATCGACCCTTTGCACACTACCCCCCTGGAGGCACTCGCCCTGCTGGCGGTGTTGAAGAGACTTGCTGAGGGCAGGGAGGAAGAATGAGGGCTGGAGACCTTATTCTTCCAGTGCAATTGCTCCACTCGGACACAGCTCTACCGCCTCTTCGGCGGCCGCGCGGAGTTCTTCGCCTGGATGCTCGACACGAACGATAGGCGAGCCATCCGTATCCGTGCGAAATAATTCGGGATGCAGATACGCACACTGCCCAGTTTTGCGGCACTTACTCCGGTCAATGACTAAACGCATATCGCTGCTCTCTCGGGTGCAAGACAAGCGGTAGTTGTTGAAACCCATACACGATGGGGCTAGTGGTCTGTCGCACAGCAGGGGCAGTGCCGCGTGTCAGCCGGGGGAAGCGATCGAGAAATGCGTTGAGAGTGATCTGCGCTTCCGCACGGGCCAGCGGTGCACCGAGGCAGTAGTGGATTCCCATGCCGAAGGCGACGTGGTTGCGCAAGTCGCGATCGAGACGAAACTCATCCGGATCGGGGAATTCTTGCGGGTCGCGGTTCGCTGCCCCAAAGAAAACCGATACCATCGCACCCTCAGGGATGGTCACCCCCGACAGCACCACCTCCCGCGTCGTGACACGACTGAGCTGTTGGACCGGACTCTCGTACCGGAGCGTTTCTTCGATGACCGGTTCGACGAGGCTGCGATCCTCGCGCAACTGCTGCCATAGCTCTGGTCGGTCCACGAGAATATTGAGCATGTTGCCTATGAGGTTCGTGGTCGTTTCGTTCCCAGCAATGAGCAACAAGATGCAAAACCCGAGGATTTCCCAGTCTTGTAATGACTCCCCCTCGATGTCGGCTTCGACCAAGGCCGTGATGAGATCGTCCGCGCCGTGGGCGCGCCGCGCTGCGGCCATGCGGCCGAAGTACTCCACCATCTCCTGGGTGTTTTTCATCCGTTGCTCTAACGGTATAGAGACAAGAGAGGAGATGAACGTATCCGACCACCGTTTGAAGGTGTCGCGGTCTTCTTCGGGGATCCCAAGCAGATGGGCAATGACGCGTATCGGGAGAGGGATAGTATAAGACCGCACAATATCGACCTCACCCGAGCCGATCTCGTCCAGCAGCTGGTGCGCCACGCGGGCGATCCAAGGTTGTAGCGCCTCGACACGCCGCAGGGTAAAAGCTTTATTCACCAAACGACGGAAGCGGGTATGGCGAGGAGGGTCGTCTAGAATCAGCACCAGGGGGGGGAAGATTCCTTTCGCCACCAGGGGGTTGCGAGCCGAGGAGAAGGTCTCGTGGTCACGGAGCGCGTTGTACACATCGCTGAACTTCATCAGCGCCCAAGCCCGCATCGGTTCGTCGATCCCAGGGGCAATTCCAGGGGGAAGGAATACATACTCTAGAGGCGTCTGGTCGCGCATTTGGCGGTATGTGGGATAGGGATCGGCGAGGAAAGCGGCCAATTCCGCTCTCAGCTGTTCCGGGGTCGTGGTTGGCGTTATCTCCCTGATCATATTGCCCTCCTTTTTTTCTCCTATCCTTCTTTGCCTGTGGTTTTCAAGGTACGACAGATCGCGTATGACTGTTCCCGATGTGACAGTATGAGCATTCGCATTCTTTCCCCTGAGGTACGCCGGCAAATCGCTGCTGGCGAGGTGGTCGAACGGCCGGCGAGTGTCGTCAAGGAGCTGATGGAGAACGCCCTCGACGCTGCGGCTGATACTATCCGTGTGGAGATCCAAGAGGGTGGTCGCCGCCTGGTGAAAGTGACCGACAATGGGGTGGGAATCCCTGCTGCCGAAGTCCCGTTAGCGCTCGAACGGTTTGCGACCAGCAAAGTGTTCTCTCTGCAGGATCTGGCTGCGGTGCGTACCTTCGGGTTTCGCGGGGAGGCGCTGCCGAGCATTGCCGCGGTGTCCCGGCTGCGTCTGCTCAGCCGTGGGCGGGACGCCCTCCTTGGCACGGAGGCACGGACAGAGGGCGGAACACTGCTGTCGCTGCAGGAAGTAGGCGCCCCGGTGGGAACGACGGTAGAAGTGTGGGATGTGTTCTTCAATACTCCCGCGCGCCGCCAATTCCTCCGCAGTCTCAGAACCGAGTATGGCCACATTGTCGGGACCTTTACGCGCCTGGCGTTGGCATTTCCCGAAAAGACCTTCTCGCTCTTCTTTGACGGCCGTGAGGTCTACCACCTCCTGCCAGCCTCCTTGCGAGAGCGGATTGCCGCCTGTTTCGGCAGAGAAGCTGCCTCCGGCTTGGAGGAATTCGATAGCACTGGCATTCTCGGTCGCGTGTTTGGCTGCGTTTTGCCAGCCGAGGATGGGAGGCAGAGGCGGTATTATTTTTTCGTCAACCGCCGCCCTGTACGGAATCGCACCCTCTACCGTGCCGTGCGGGATACCCTGGGCGGTGAGGGCGGTCTGGTCTTTCTCTTTTGCGAAGTGCCGCCTGCCCATGTCGACGTCAATATCCATCCGGCGAAAACCGAGGTCCGCTTCCGTGACGACAGTGGCATGTACGCTTTGGTGCGCAGCGCGCTATTGCATCGCACCAGACCGCCCTGGCTGCAGGGAGAACAGGTCGCCGAGGCAGAAACAGCGTACGTCAAGGACGAGACCAGAGGGTTCGCCCTCATCGGGCAGGTCGACAATAGCTTTCTGCTTGCCGTCGCTGATGGGCATGTGTATCTCATCGATCAGCATGCGGCCGAGGAACGGGTGCTGTACGAACAACTGCAGCAGGGACAGGGACACGGTCGTCCGCTCCTCGCTCCACAGGTGGTGACACTTTCACCAGAAGAACACGCGTTCGTGCAAGCGCAGCAGCCCGCACTACAGGCGTGTGGTTTCGTGGTGGAGGCTTTTGGTCCTCACGTCGTCGCACTCCGGACGGCTCCTGCCTGGGTTGCCGCAGCAGAGGCGGGGTCTGTGTTTACTCGTCTCCTCCTTCGCGTGCGCAACGGACGGGAAGAGTTTTGCCAGGCCCTCGCCTGTCTTGCTGCGGTGAAGGCGGGGCAGACGCTCGACCGCGCAGCGCAAGAACGCTTGCTGCGGGCGTGGCTGCGTACCGCCAATCCTCATGCATGTGCCCATAATCGGCCGGTCTATTTCCGTCTCTCGCTGGACGAGGTGCGGCGCAAGGTCGGGAGAAGCTGCCCCAGTGATGAATTTGATCGCGGCAGGAGTGAAGGGGTGGAGCAAACAGCCGCGGGACTACCACCTTGTGAAAGCAGAGATGAATCTTGAGTACCCCTGAGAAGGGGGACAGGAGGAGAGCAATGAGGCGTTTCGTCGTGCGAGTCCTGGCGACTATTGGCGCTGTAGTTGTGTTGCTCGTTGTCATCGGTGTCGGTCTGTCGCGTGTGGTGAAGGAACATGTGCCTCGCAAGACGGTCATCGAAATCGATCTTGCCCAGGGGCTCGCCGAGCACGTGCCAGATGACCCGGTTGCACAGTTACTGATGGAGCAGACCCCAACCGTGCGCGATCTCGTCGAAGCGCTGATACGAGCGGGGGATGACGAGCGTGTGGTTGCCGTGATCGCTCGCATCGGTGGAGGCAGGCTCGGGCTGGCGAAGATTCAAGAGGTGCGCGATGCGGTGCGGACATTTCGCGCCAAACAGAAGCCTGCCATCGCCTACGCGGAAACTTTTGGCGAGTTTGGGCAGGGTGATGGAGCCTACTATCT
>JANWXO010000249.1 GCA_025057295.1 Candidatus Binatia bacterium
TGACCCAGGCGACCCTGCGCCTGACGCGACAACCGCACGCCTACCGGACCTTCTTAGCGGTGTTTGACTCGGTGCACGCAGCGACCCAGACGGTGTCCGATATTATCGCTGCGGGGATTATCCCGGCGGCGCTGGAGATGATGGATCGCTTGATCATTCAGGCGGTGGAAGCCGCCTTTCACGTTGGGTTTCCTACCGATGCCGACGCCGTCCTCATCATCGAGTTGGATGGATTAGCGGCAGGTCTCGATCCGCAGACGGCGAGGATCCTCGAGGTGTGTCAGCGCAACCGCGCGCGCGAGGTGCGGGTGGCACGCGATGACGCCGAGCGACAGGCCCTCTGGAAGAGCCGCAAGCGCGCGTTTGGCGCGGTTGGGCGTTTGGCTCCCAACTACTGCACGCAGGACGGTGTGGTGCCGCGCACCAAGGTGCCGGAGATCTTGCGCATCATCGCCGCAGTGGCGGAGAAGTATCAGCTCCGGATCGCCAACGTCTTTCACGCCGGCGACGGCAATATCCATCCCATCCTTCTCTACGATGAGCGCGATGCGGATGAGACCGAACGGGTGGTGAAAGCTGGTCAGGAAATTCTCAAAGCGTGCGTCGACCTGGGCGGCAGCCTCACTGGAGAGCACGGGATCGGTGTAGAGAAGAGAGGGCAGATGCCCCTCCTGTTCAGCCCTGCAGACCTCATGCTGATGAGCCAACTGCGGTCGGTCTTCAACCCGGAGGATCTCTGTAACCCCCACAAGGTGATTCCCACGCCGCAGGGCTGCCTCGATGTGCGGGTCCCGCGCCGACAGGCGCCTGTGTGAGGGGGGGAGGGAGCGAGAGCCGTGGGTGAGCCACGACCGAGCGGGTCCATACCGCTGGACTTCGCGCGCCTGGGGGTGTGCTGGTCTGAGTCGCCGGAGGACCGTAGACGGTTCGCGATCGACGGGCGAGAGCCGCAGTGGGTTGTGTTTCCCGAAACGGTCGACCAGGTCACAGGGGTACTGCGGCAGGCACACGGCCAGCGTCTTGCGGTTGCCCCGGTTGGCAGCGGCGCGTTTTTGCATCTCGGTGGGGTGCCGCGCCGGTACCAGCTGGCGCTCTCGTTGCAGAAGCTCACCAGGCTGGTCGACTATCAACCGACCGATATGACCGTGACCGTCGAGGCTGGTATGACCCTGGAGCGGTTACAGGAAAGATTGGCAGAGCAGGGGCAGTGGCTTCCGCTCGATCCGCCGCTGCCGCAGCGGGTGACGCTCGGCGGCATCATTGCGGCGAATCTCAGCGGGCCGGCACGCCTGTCCCAGGGAACCATCCGTGACCTCCTGCTCGGGCTGCGGGTCGTCCAGGCTGACGGCACGGTGGTGAAAGGCGGCGGGCGCGTGGTGAAGAATGTCGCCGGCTATGACCTGCCGAAGCTCTATTGTGGGTCCTTGGGAACTTTGGGAGTGATCGTCGAGGCAACCTGTAAGGTCCGCCCACGGCCGCCAGTCCAAACGGTACTGTCCCTCACCTATCCTGCACCGACGGCTGCCATGGAGCTGGTCCTGCGCATCCTCGCTTCCGAGCTGCAACCCTTCAGTCTTGTCCTGACGAACTTTCACCCTCTAGCGGACTACCCAGGGGACACCGGCTCGTATCCGCTCTTTGTCAGTTTTGCTGGGATCCCCGAGGAGGTGTCGTACCAGCGGCACCGCCTCCAAGAACTCGCCTTGCAGCAACCGCTGCAGGAGTGGGAGGGAGAAGTCGCGTCCCTCCTCAGAGACGCGCTACGTGACTTCCCAGTGACCGGGAATGCGGCACTGCGCTGTAAGCTGAGCATTCTGCCCGCACAGGTAGGGAATTTTTATCAGGAGTGTGTAGAAGAGGCAGCCGTGCGCTCCCTGCCGGTGCAGCTCCTGGCCCACGCGGGCAACGGGATTGTGTACGTGCGTGTCTTCGGAGCCGAGGGGATCCCTGAGGCGAGCCTACTCTCCTGGGTAGACTGGCTGCGCATCGCGGCGCGGCGACGAGCAGGATATCTGGTGGTCGAGTCGCTGGCGCCGCACCTCAAAGAACGGATAGACGTCTGGGGTGCTGTGGGCAGTGCGTTTCCGGTGATGAAGAAACTGAAAGAGACGCTCGATCCCGACGGCATCCTCAATCCTGGGCGGTTTATCGGGGGGATGTGAGGCCGAAATTCCATATGTGTACCGAGAGTCACTGACAGTGTGGCGCGTATGACACCTGCGCAAACCGATTTTGTCGATCCTGAGAAGTTCTTCGACTGCGTCCATTGTGGGCTGTGTCTGTCGTTTTGTCCCACCTATGTCGAGCTCGGGACGGAGATGGATTCGCCGCGCGGTCGGATCGCCACCATGCGCGCCCTGCATGAGGGGCGTTTCTCCCTCGATCCCGAAACAGTGCGACACTTAGATCTCTGTTTGGGGTGTCGGGCGTGTGAGACTGCCTGTCCTTCTGGGGTGCATTACGGGGAATTGATCGAGGGCGTGAGGCCGTTCATCGAGCAGTATTACCGGCGACCCTTGCGCGAGCGTCTCAAGCGGAAGCTGATCAACAGCGTATTTCCCCATCCCCTTGGCGTTCGGGCATTCGCACTGCTGCTCAAGATAGCAGCCGCGCTGGGCGTGCCACGCCTGGCGCGCGCCCGGTGGGTACCGCGGTCGCTCCGCTATTGGTGTGGGTTGGTGCCGGAGAGCATGTCCGGTGCACCGCTGGCGGCGCGCTATGCTGCTATCGGAGAAAAGCGGTACACGGTGGCACTGCTGTCCGGTTGCGTGGCGTCAGCGGTATTTGGAGCGACCAACCAGGCGACGATCGCCGTCCTGCGCCAGAACGGCTGCGAGGTACTCGTGCCGCCAGGACAAGGGTGTTGTGGCGCCCTGCTGCTACACAACGGCGATCGGGCTGCGGCCCTGGCCCTCGCATGCCACAATATCGCGATATTCGCGGCCTTGCCGGTCGATGCCATTATCGTCAATGCTGCGGGGTGTGGTGCGGTGATGAAAGAGTATGGCGAGCTGTGCAAAGACGACGCACGCTACCGCGAACAGGCGGCCCAACTCGCGGCCAAGGTCAGAGATATCACCGAGTTCCTCGGCAGCATTCCTCTTATCGCGCCTGCCCGCGAGGTGCGGGCACACGTGACCTACCATGATGCCTGCCATCTGGCCCATGGGCAGGGTATCCGCGAGCAGCCCCGCAGGCTGCTGCAGGCGATCCCTGGACTCCGCCTGACCGAACTGGCGGAATCCGACTGGTGCTGTGGCAGTGCTGGGACCTATAACCTGACGGAGCCGGAGATGGCGCGGCGGCTGCTCGCGCGCAAAGTGGGTCACATCCGGGAAACCGGCGCTGAGGTTGTAGTCATGGGCAATCCGGGCTGTTTGCTGCAGATCCGTGCCGGGTTGCGGCAGGAGGGGCTACCGGTCAGAGCCATGCACACCGTCGAGTTACTGGCTGAGGCGTACGGCATTCCTCCCTCTTGAGGATGGCAAAAAGGATGTCACCGGGCTGCTCCAAAGCAGCACCGCCGCTTGCCACTTGCGGTGTTCCTGTACGGCTGTAGCGAAGAGCTGTTGCGCTTCTCTCTTCCTATTCCTTCGTGCGGTCTCGGGGTGGAAGGTCGGCGTGCCAGAGCCACGTTTGCTGGATCAGCGAGGCGGGCACCATCAGGAGCTAGTCGATGTCTCCTTTCAGGATAGGTGCAGAGAAGGAGGGGGCACGCGCCTCTTGATCCCCAAGGGTCGGGGGACCTTGGGCTCAAGGTGAGGGCACCGGTGCCGGTAGAAGGTCGTGTGGACGTTTTGAAAGCGGTTACAGAAGCTGAGCAAACTCCTCTATGGAAAGGCCTGCATCGTCGAGAATGCCCTTCAGAGTGCCGGGTTTGACTATTTTCCCGGCATGGACAGGGACCGAGACCCGGATACGGCGTTGAGGGTGGACGAGAATCACATGAGCCCCTCGCTGGCGGTCAGAGACGAATCCTGCGCGCTCTAAGGCGCGTACCACGTGGTGGCCGGTCACTCGGGGCAGTCTCATCCCGCATCCGCTTCTACCTGGTAGGTCATGACATCGTCAGGGAAGGGTTCCTGTTCGGCTCGCAAGCTCTCCAGATACGCGGCAATGGCTTCCCGAATGTTGGCTAAGGCTTCTTCTTTGGTGTCTCCCTGGGAGTGGCAGCCTTTGAGGGCTGGGCACCACACATGGAACCCGCCGTCTTCCTCAGGTTCGAGAATAACGGTGTAGCGCATATGCCTTCCTTGGTCCTCCCTGGTATTCCGTCGTTCTGGATACCACAATCGCGCTCACGAGGGGAAGAGAGACTGCGCGTGTCCCGCTCTACGAGGAGGGAAAGCATGCACTCTGGATCATACACCAAGAGGGTGTTTCAGAGGACCGTGATCTCCTGGGGGAGGAGATGGGTCTGCTGTTGTTAGAAGCGTGCGATGCGCGAGACCAGGCGGGGTGGAAAATCAGAGCGGAAGGCTTGCCAGGCCGCCGGGGTGCCTGATAAACTCGGGCTCGATTTTCTTCGGACCGCCGTGCCCATCATGGTCTGGGCCGGCGTCCCGGAGCGAGTCACCACGCAAATGGCGGGCCATAGAACCCGAGAGGTGTTTGACCGCTGCAACATTGTGGGCGAGAAAGATCTTCGCGACGCCGCCTGGCAGACAGGCTGGGGTTTTGGGCGCAAGTAATGACAATCGCCACCGTGCCCCCCGAGTAACCCCGGTGAAGTCATTGATTTTCATATGCCCCCGTAGCTCAGGAGGATAGAGCACAGGATTCCTAATCCTGGGGCCGTGCGTTCGAATCGCGCCGGGGGCATAAGACTTTTCCCTCTCCCATCATGGAAGTCCCTCGGCTTTTCGCACGGGGTCGCAGAAAAAGAGACGTGACCACTCTTTTTTCTTTCCTGCTTCTGGCATGGGGATTGCTTATATTGAGATTGACAATTTCGAAAAAATAGGACCATTAAGGAAGCGGGCAAGCGGCCCGATCTTCTCTATAGAAAC
>JANWXO010000024.1 GCA_025057295.1 Candidatus Binatia bacterium
GGCTGTGATAGCGGTCAAGCGAATCGGTGCGAGCTCTCGTCCCCAAAAGGGCCGCATGCGCAAAAAGAGCCGTTCGAGCGTCGTCGCCATCACCAGCACGAATTCTGTCGCTCCGAGGGGATGTCCATCACAGGTGATCTCGAGCCGATCGGGCGTCAAGAGGCCTCGTAAAGACCCACACACTGCACGGGCCACCAATGCACCGACGAACACGGCGGAACTCAACGCTCCTTGGAAATGGCGCGGCGGCAGAATGCGGTGCTTCAGCGCAATCGTGCGATGAATCACCCCAAAGCCGCAGAACATGCCGTACTGCACCGGCACCTCAGGACCGAGGACGATCCGTAACACCGGGCGTTCGACAATCCTTTGCTGGACTGCTCCCTGTTGCACCGCGGTGACCAGTGCCGACAGCGCTAGCCCCGGGTCGCGGTGGCTGCCGATATCCAGCGCGCTCATGTTCGTTCGTCCGCCCCGCAGCGGTGCAATCAAGGGCAGCGACGCAGAAGCCATGTTGCTCAGCAGCTCGGTCAGCACCCGCTGCAGCGTGCCATCTCCGCCGTGGACAGCGAGGATATCGATCCCCTGCCGTAGCAAGCAGCTCAGCGCCTCCGGGACCTGCCGGTCCTCTGTTGTCTCGACAGAGACGAGAGAAGGATACCGTCGCAGCGCCCGGCGGAGACGTGCCACTTTGGCACCGTTATGGTTCGCACGCAGGTTGGTTAACACCCCGATGCGCACGGTTGACCCTCGGCCGTCCACCCCAGCTGCTCCGCCGCAGGGAACGGGACGGGATTGAGAAAGGTGATCGCCGTCACCCCAATCCCTTGCAGGGGGACACGGTCCGCTTCCGCCGCCCCGCCGGTGGCCCTCCGCGCCAGCAGAAAAGGCGACGAAGCCCAAACGCGCAGCGGTCGCAGGTTCAGCCACAACGACACCACTAGGCGGAAGAATCGCGGCAGACTCCCCAGGGGATCGTCGCGCAACAGGAAAGAGTGGAGCCCCACCTGCCCTTCCACACCGACAGCGTGCAACGAGAGGGCGTGCGGCACCGGATAGCGGGGATCGCTTATCGCCGTTCCCCTGTCCGTCGGGACGACGGTCAGCGCACGATGCTCGTAGGTCGCGGTGCTTTCAGACTGCGCAACGGTCCACTGGGTCCTCGTTCCATCTGGTGCCATGATCTCAACCGCGTAGACGGGACACTGGCTGTGCAGGGAGAAAAACTCAATCCGACGGAGCATCAGCTTGGACCCCGCCTCATTCATCCAGCTATGGGTGAAGGCTGCCACGCCGGACAGGTGCACCGCTTGTTCCATCCCTTTCACCCAGAAAGTCCCTTCGATGGGAGCAGCCGCGTCCAGCAACACAAGCGTATATCCGGCGGGAGCCGATTCCCCCGCCCAAACCACAGGACGTTGCGGCCGAAAGCGGAGATCAAGGCGCAGTCCCTCTTTCTCGACCTGGAGTCGATAGGGCAGACGACTGAGGTCGAGCTGGCTCGCTCCCACAGTCATACGCAGGCGATCAGGGGAAAGGGTCCACCTGCCTTCCCGCCGACCATTGCGAAAGCGATAGTGCTCTCCCTGGGGCCCGACCACATGCCCGCTTGCCGCGGCATTGCGATCGCCAAGGCCGATATTGGTGATAAGAAACTGCGCAAAGAGAACGTGGCCGGAATCGAACCGTGCAGTGAGCTCCCAGTGTTCGGAAGCGAATGTGCCCGCGAGAAGGCGTGCAGCGGGCGAGAACGGAGACGTTCCTGCGGCAGGCGAGCTGAACAAGACGAGGGTGATTCCCACACACAGACACGAGAACACGAACTTCCCTGTCGCACCCTCTTGCCCCCACCGGCAAGTGTACGGGCGGACAACCCTGCTCACGCCACAGTCCTCGCTTCTTGCCAGGTGGTCACCGGAATGCCACGCCAGTGTTGCGCGAGCGCCTGGACGAGTCGCACGCTATGAAAGCCGATGGAACACACCGTCCAAAACGCGACCGCCACCAAGCCAAGGTCCGGTCTGCCGGCCAGGGTCCCGGCCGTGAGGAGGAGCAGATTCGGATTCCGCCGCGCTGTCACCGTGCGAAACGCCGAATCGATTGGCCGCCAGCTATGGATCTCTATCTTGAAGAAGAGCAGAAAAAGTCCTTCAAGCATACGCCCGACGACATAGCCCCCGACGGTGAGAAAGGTCGCAGGGGCAAGCCACACCGCCTGGGCGGGCAGCCCTATGGCCCACGCCAGATACCAAAACGGCGGGTGGAGGAGGTCGAGGCTATGATCGAGCACGTGTCCGATCCGACTCGAGGTAAGCGTCACGCGCGCCAGCTTTCCGTCCACGGTATCGAGGAAAGTCATCAGCCACGCGGTGACAAGCCCCACACCGAACCAGCCTATGCCGAAGAGCACCGCGACGACGATGACGAGGACCCAACTCGTCACCGTCACGATATTCGGATGTACCCCGGCCCGAGCGAGGCAGCGGGTCACTGCTCGAGCCGGGCGCGGCCATACCCACTTGGTTACTAGGTCGGTCACCCCCTTATAGGCGGCCTGGAAAATGCGATTCTCGATCTCCGTCACCTCTGCTCCCCGAACGGGAAGAAGGTAGGGAGGGTCCGCTTTGCGCAGAGCAGCTGTATATGCCGGCACGAGATCGGGAGGAGACACCAGCCGCAGGCCGGCCATTGGCGCAAGCGAGATCCACGGGAGGCCTTGCTGCAACAACGGCACCACTGTCGCCACCTGTTCCGATGGCACGTGCATCGCAACCACCTCCGTCCCTTCAGGCGTCGTGAGAGCGGTGGCTGCTGATGCCACTAAAGCGCGCACGAGGCGGTCGTCAAACACATAACCGGACCGACACACGAGTAGTGGCGTGTGTTCCCCCTGCGTCGGTGCAACCTCCAGGGGTCCACTGTGGATGTGCTGCACTAGCACGCCAGCGGCACGCAGCGCGCGCCGCAGCCGCTCGACCGGGGTGAGGCCCCATATGCGCACTCCCTCCCCCTCCGACGCCGGCTCCATCACAACCCACACCTTGCACCGTCCCTCGCCGCCTTGCCCGTTCATCCTGCTGCTCCGCGGTTCCCGGCATTGCGACGCCGCGTTAAGAGGGTGTCTCCCGTTATCCTCAGACGGTCTTCTTGTTCTTGCGGGTGACGATCACTTCATCGATCAAACCGTACTCCACCGCCTGTTGGCTGGTGAGAAAGCGGTCACGATCGGTATCCTGTTCGATCCGCGCCAAACTCTGGCCGGTATGTTTACTCAAGATTTGATTGATTTGTTCCTTGACGCGCAGAATCTCTTGCGCATGGATGTGGATATCGGTCGCCTGGCCTTGGACCCCGCCCAGCGGCTGATGGATCATGATGCGTGCATGGGGCAGCGCGAAGCGTTTTCCCTTCGCCCCGGCAGCGAGCAGCAGCGCTCCCATGCTGGCCGCCTGGCCGACACAAAGGGTGGAGACATCCGGCCGGATGTACTGCATGGTGTCATAGATCGCCAAGCCTGCGGTCACCGAGCCACCAGGGGAATTGATATAAAGGTGGATATCTTTCTCGGGATCTTCGGACTCGAGGAAGAGGAGCTGCGCCGTCACCAGGTCCGCCACCTCGTCGGTGATGACAGACCCCAAGAAGACAATACGATCCTTCAATAGACGGGAGTAAATATCGTATGCACGCTCCCCTCTACCGGTTTGTTCGATCACCATGGGGATGAGGGTCATGCTTCCTTCTCCTTCTCGCACCCATGAGCACGGCTTTTTTTCCTTATATTGGCGCGTGCCACCCGTTCCCGCAAGCGCCTTCGCTAGGGGCACACGCTCCTGCCACCTCTGCTCAACACTCTCCTAGCTCATGCTGTAAGATCTGAGTTGCCAGAGCCAGATCGTCGGCATTGTCCACATCGATGGCACACTCGGCAAAAGGCATCGGCACCGCCGCAACCTGTACTCCGAGGAGACGGGACACGTGCGCCGCTGCTGCGTGCAGATCGAGACGGCGGCAAGCAAACAAGGCGAGGGTGGCCAGGCCGAAGGTACTGACCAGTCGCCACGGTCGTTTGCGGAACTGTCCCGCATAGGCCCAAAACCGGGCAGCGACCACTGCCCGCGGCGTATGCAGACTGAACAGGTTCGTGCCGCAGAAGCTCTCCCCCCGCAGCGGGATAAAGGTACGCCGCGAGTGCGGGTAGCGGGCAAAAAACAGCGACGCTGCCACCACGCCAACGGCAACGTCAGCCTGGCTCGCACACGCTGCCTCGCAAAAATAGTCCACCATGGCAGTCGTCAGGAGTGGATGGTCCGCGGTGGTCACAAGGAGCGGCCATTCCTGTGTGACATGAGTCACATAGTCGACCACACTTGCGGCAGGCGACGCGCAACTGCGATGAAAACGGAGGCGACCAGATTCCACCCAGGCCGTCAACTCGGGAAGGGTGTGCAGGCTCGCAGGGTCGTCACTGCTGATGACGATTTCTGCCACTCGAGACGAAGCCGCAACGCTCCGGACCACACGCACCAGCATGGGCACACCGGCCACAGGGAGGAGGACCTTGCTCCGCCCTTCAGATGCCAGTGGATCTTCCTGCCCGCGACACCCAGCAAGAACAAAGGCGGTAAAAGCGGAGGGTGTAAAGCTCATCAGCAGTTGTTCACCAGCATAGCGCCACTGTTTTGAGGCTGCGCCCGGTATAACATATTTGCCTCCACTGGTCTGCAGTTCCTCGTTTTCCACCGGTCTGGGGGACAGGGACGACTTCCTTGATTCTTGTGCAGTTTCGGCTTATACCCCTCGGTACGGCGGTGGGGCAGGAGACGACGTGCAGAGGATCCCACCGCAGCAGGCGATGGACAGGGTGAACGGAAGGAACGGGACGGCTGGAAGTTCTCTCGCAGCTTGCAGGCTGCGCAAAGCCATTATTCTCAACGCCGGCCAAGGCCGGCGGCTGCTGCCGCTGACCGCAGCAACCCCGAAATGCCTGTTGCCCGTCGATGGTCACCGTACTATCCTCGAGCTTCAGCTCAACGCGCTCACCGCGTGTGGGATCGAGAACGTTGTCGTGATCGTTGGCTTTGGTGCGGATAAGATTGCCCACTTCCTTTCCACTCATGCTCATACCGGCCTACAAGTGACTACTCGCTATAACCCCTTCTTTCAGACCGCCAATAATTTAGTCTCCTGCTGGATAGCCAGTGCGGAGATGACGGAAGATTTCCTCCTCCTGAACGGCGATACGCTGTTCGCTCCGGCCGTCTTGCACCGTTTACTGTCCGCTCCCCCGGCACCTGTCACTCTTGCGATCGACCGCAAGCCGGACTACGACGATGACGACATGAAGGTCACCCTGGAGGGTGGCCGGCAGCTGCGCGCAATTGGCAAGTCGCTCGACCCGAGCCAGGTGCACGGTGAATCGATTGGACTGATGACGTTCCGCGGCCCCGGGGTGAGTGCTTTCCGTACTGCCTTGGCCAAGGCCCTGGACGATCCGGCTGGACAGCAGCAATGGTATCTGGCGGTGATCGACCGGCTCGCGCGCTCCTCGCTGGTGGAGGTGGTGTCGATCGAGGGGCTCTGGTGGACCGAGATCGATACCCCGGCAGATCTCGTACGCGCCCGTGCACATTTTGAGCGGGAGCGCGTCAAGTCGCCCTATACAGCGGAGCCGTCCTACTCGGACTGAGCCCCCTCCTCCCTCCCGCTGCGTGCACTCTGCTCCCCTGGGGGGAGCAGGACCTCGAGGTACTGCTCCACTGCCCGCTCTACAGAGAAGCACGCGGCCCGCGCCCGCAGGGTATCGCGGTCAGGCGGGGTGTCCAGCACCGCAACAATCGCCCGTGCCAAAGCCGCATCGTCCCCGACCGGGACTAACGGACCGTAGCGTCCATGGGCGAGCACCTCGGCCGAGCCACTCGGGCAGTCGGTACTGACCACCGGACAGCCACACGCCAGGGCTTCGATCAGCACGTTGCTCAGCCCTTCCCACGCAGAAGAGAGCACAAAGACCGCCGCACGCGCCATATAGGCGTATGGATTGTCGACAAAGCCGGGCAGGGCCACATCTGCTGCCACCCCTAAGGTCTTCGCGAGGGTTTCCAGTTCCCTTCTTTTCCTTCCCTCCCCGAGAATGAGCAACCGCAGCGGACGGGCTGCTCGCACGCGGGCAAAAGCCCTCAGCAAGGTCGGGAAATCCTTTTGCGCCTCCAGTCTGCCCACTCCCAACAGCACCGGTGGAGTGCCAGGAGCGAACCAGGGGTGCGACAGCGGGGCACGCGCTTTTTCCGTGATCTGGGGATGCACCGTCGGGTTGTAAATGGTGCGAATAGAGTCGCGCGGGAGGTGCGCGACGAGCGCCAAGTCGTCCGCAACGCCGTGGGACACCGCAACAATCGCATCGGCCCAGGGGTAGACACGGCGAAGCACGGGCGAGATGAACCGCCACCGCCATTTTTTCGTGCTACGCACCTCTTGGGAGAGAGTCGTGCGCTCGGAGATCACCACGCGGGTGGGCACGCCAGCGAGCCGACGGGCCCAGAGGGCAGCGAGGTTGGCCGGTGTTTTGGCGGCCAACAGAGCCGTCGGACGCTCGCGCTGGAGATACCGTACCAGCGCCGGCAGATAGGGAACAGTTTGCTGCGACTTGTACGGCAACAGGATCGGCAGGAGCAGCGCACCGCAGGCAGTGTAGTCAGCCGAAAGCGCCCATAGCCGTCCCTGCCATCCCCGAGACAGGGTCACAACTCCAACCCCGCTTGGGATGTATCCGACATACGGACCGGTTTTTCGACAGAGTACCAGATCTACCCGGTAGCCACGACGGACAAAGGCCTCGGCCAAATGGAGCGTGGCGCGCGCCACTCCTCCACCCGCCAGCGAGGGAAGAAACAATGCCAGATGTGTAGAGCATTGTTCACACATGGAGGACGTGTGGCACCATAAACGCAGCCCGGTTCCCGCTGCAACCGGGGTACGAGCTTACCTGTAGTCCACACCGGTTGTTTGGTTTGCTCCCAGCGGCACGGCTATCCTCCAGCACCATCGCTACCCCCCCGTCTCCAACCGTGGCAAAACGCGATCGTACGCTCCAATCAGGCGAACACGGATAGCGACAACATTCCCCTCCAGGTGGAGTGGGTTCTGCTGTGCAGCGCATTTGAGCACATCCTGGGTGCGAAACCCGAGGCAAGGGATGTCGCCGAGAAATTCGCCGACGTAGTGGTTCCCGCCGACCCCTTGCTCGCTCGTGACGCGACCCGGCGATCGGATAAGTGGCAGGATACCGGACAGTCCCTCCGCTTCGAATGGATGCGCGAGTTTTACCGAATTCGGGGGGACTTCGCGCATGGAAAGCTGAAAACGCAGCAGCCCATGGTGTGGCCCCTCCGTGAACACTTGTTCTTGGCTACTTTTGCATTCCCTCTCGTCGTGAAGTGCCTCCTGAACAAGGCGGGATGTTACAAGCTGTCCGATGACGACGAGGACCGGATTGACGGCTTCGAGCAGCTTGCGAACAGACCCGATTTTTTAAGTCCACCCGCGGATCAGCACAACAGCCTGGACTCGCATTGGAGTCGAATTCGTGATGCTTGCAGGTTAAAGCGCGCCTGCCGGCGAGCCTTGGAAGAATGGAAGGAGCAGATGATTCTTGGATGATTCCATCGATGCTGCGCCCGCGGTGGGCACGGCAACCGCTGGCGTCGGCCCAGCGGTGCTGTGCGGGATTCTTCCGTCTGATCCGTGTGATCCGCACTGGCTGCACGAGTTCAAGGCCGGCAGACAAGGTCCACGCTGAGGAGAAAGAGTACGACTCTCAATCATAGCCGGTGTAAAAAGCGAACCAGGCGGACAGCTCTTGCTGCAGGCGTGCACCGATCCCCGCACACAAGGGGGACCGCCAGAAGTATTTCCAGACCCTCCACCCCATGCTGGCACGGGCAGCCCAGCAGGTCTGCAGCCACTTCTCGCTGACCGCACGCGCCAGCGCAGGCGCAGCATACCGGTGTGTGCGTCGGTTGGCTTCTTGCAGCTTGCGTAACCATGCTTCCGCCCACTCCACGTACGCCTGATCCGGGACAAATCCCATCTTGCGCATACGGGCGAGCCGCAGGTGGGCCTCCAGGTCGCTCTCACCAAAGGCAATCCCTAGTTCGCTCAGCAACGTTCCTGCAATCTCCCGCTTCTTCTCATCCCCCAGCGCCGCTGTTTGCCCGGTGATCTGCTGCGGGTGGATACGTCCGAAGACGAGCACCTCTGGCAGGTTGCCGAGCTTATAGCGCTTGGCCAGACGCACGTGGAGCTCATAGTCCTGACACCGCGGGTAATCCTCCCGATAGCCATACGCGCGCAGGATCTCGGTTCTGGCCATGATCGAACGGTTGCTCAGACAGCAGCGGAAGAGCAGGTGCACATGCACGTCCTCGGGCCGGATAGGCTGCCGTTTGACCCTCCTCAGCAATCGCCCGTGCTCGTCCACCGCTCGCCCCCAGCTGCCCACCTCGGCATAGTCTGGATGCCGGTCTAAAAAGGCCACCTGCTTTTCGAGGCGACGGGGGTGTGCCAGATCGTCGCTGTCCAACAGCGCGATATACTCCCCACGCGCCAGCTGGAGCCCGCGATTGCGGGTCTTGGGGATGCCGAGATTGGTCCCGTTACACACGATCCGGATACGCGGATCGCGATAGGTGCGCATGATCTCCACACTCCGGTCGGTCGATCCATCGTCGATCAGCAACACCTCATAGTCGGAAAAGCTCTGCGCCAAAATGCTGGCCAGAGCGGCGCCGATATAGCGCTCGCGGTTGTAGACCGGAATGAAAACAGTGACTTTGGGACGGTCGGGAGTCGCCATCACGTGTCTTGCGCCTTCGTCAGGAAACCCGCTATACCCACACAAGAATATCCCCTGCGACCGAAGCCGTCATGTCGTACCGCCAGGTCCCCCAGCAGCAACGCTATCTCCCCCTCAAAAAGCGGATCCAGTACCTCCTTGCTCGTCTGTTGGGTCCGCGACTGCTGAAGTCACAGCGCCTCTATTTTGTGACCATCAATGGGCGACGCTTCAAGCGCCTCGTGTTGCGCGATTCCTACCTGGCAGCCGAGATCGAACGCAACCTGGAGCGCTTTGGCACCAGCCCCTATTTCCCCACGCTGATCGCTCGGCACGAGAACGAAATCTGGCTCGAGTTCATCGACGGTACCCCGATCGACACCGCGGACGAACACCTCGCCAAACAGATCGCTGAGTTTTACGCTGCCGTCTACACGCGCTCCCCGGAGCAGGTCGAGACCGCCACCACGCCCTTCCCGGCTCGGCTGCACCGCCACCTCTGTTTCCTCCAGCAGGTTGGAGTGTTGAGCGACGAGGTGTATCGGGACCTGACCGCAGCAGCCACACGGCTCACCCCACCCCGCGTATGGATCGGGTTCGACTATACCGACCCGGTGCTGAAAAATTTCGTGCGTGTCCCTGCAGGAGATCACCTCTGTGCCGTGGACGTCGAAAGTCTGCGCAGCAACCTGCTCATCGGCAGCGGTATCGCCAAGGCGTGCGTGCGTCAACTGGGTGCCTTCCGCGAGGTGCTGTTGGCCCATCTGGCGCAAAAGCCGGTGCCAGATTTTCAAGCCTATCTCCCGTTTGTCGAGCTCGCACTCCTGGCTGCGCAAACGCAAAAGGCCTTCTTACAACGCAAGTGGCGCTTCGTCCGGCCGACCCTCTTTGATCGTTTCCGTCAGTACGCGTAACCGCGCGTGACACTGCTAAAGAGCCGACGCACGCGAGCAAAGGGCGTGTCGCGGTTGATCACCACGATAAACACCTTGCGGAACGCTCCCGGCGGACAGCGGATCTCGCGCACGCCGTGCCAGGAATGGGCCGTGCGTGCGAACAGCAGACTGCGGTTCCCCAGGGCCTCGGCAGGGATGACGGCGGCAAAATCCTCGAAGCGCGGCGCGGAGCGATAGTGCAAGCGACCCTGATCATCGAGGATCAGCGTCTCTCCCCCCCAGGCAGGATCCCAATCGGCAACGGTATTGAAGTAAAAGATGTGCGACCCCAGCTTATGCGTGGCATCGCAGTGGGGCGAGACCGAACACCCAGCGGGTGTGTAGTGCCAGTGAAAGCGCAAAGCGAGCGAACGCACCCCGAAGAGACGACAGAGAAACTCCCTGTACTCTTGCCCCTGCAGCTCTGCGAGAAACTCGTGCCATGGAGCCGCAAGAGGAAGCGCAGGGTGATACTCCAACACGAAGCGGTCATGGCTCTGCTGTCCATGTGCCCGCCGCATGCCAAAGACGGGGGTGAAGAGCGAAATGTCCGGCAGAGTTTGCAACAGCTGCTGATAGCCGGCCTCGGTCAACAACCCGCTCGGATTGATCCACGGGTACGGCCGTTGTGCCTGAAACGCGGCAGCATCTATGGCAGCCAATCGCGCGCTCTCGAGGTATTTCATCCGCGTCCTCGCGCAGCTCCGTTTTCCTCTACCGTCCTCCCCGTGCCTGGGAGCCACCGTCTCCAGGCAAACGGGGGCCGCAGGGCATACCAGCGCAGCGGTTTTGCTGCGTCGTCGAGGTCGTACACCAGCGGGGTTGCGGTCGGTACGGTCACGCAGAGCAGTCGCGTCGCCGAGAGCTTCTCCAGATATTTACGCAACCCACGCAGGCTATTGCCATGCGCAACGATCAGCACCTGCTTTCCCTGGCGCAGCACCGGCACGATGGTGTCGTGCCAGTACGGGAGGAGACGCTCCAGGGTATCGTGCAGGCTCTCGCCCCGGGGCAGTGCCGTCGGCGCCAGCGCGGCATAGCGCGGGTCATGCCCAGGAAACCGAGCATCGGTGGGATCCAGGGCAGGAGGGCGGGCGGTGAAATGGCGCTGCCAGCGCAATACCTGCGTCAGTCCATACCTCTCCACCGCCTCGTGCCAGCGCAGCCCTTGCAACACACCGTAGTGACGCTCGTTGAGGCGCCAGCTCTGCTGGATGGGAATACCGCTGAGGCCCATCTCGGCAAGCACTAACTGCAAGGTCTCACTGGCACGGCCGAGGTATGACGTCACGCCCATGTCGAAGACGAACCCTCGTGCCCGCAGCAACTGACCGACCGCTCGCGCCTCGGCTCTCCCGCGCGGAGTCAGCTCGACATCGGCCCAACCGGTGAACCGTCTCTCGCGGTTCCACACACTTTGACCGTGGCGTAAGAGCACAAGCCTCGGCACTCTCTTCTCTCCCCAGCCAGCTCGTCTGCAACGGTCTGGCAGCAGGTCGCCTGGGGTGACTACCCTACACGGCCTGCTGCTCGCCCTACCTCTTCTCGTCCCTCAACGTCTCCCATCAATACTCGCACGCGGTCAGCCACCCGGTCCACCTCCTGCAACGGCGATCCACACGCAGCGACGAGCGGTGCGCCGAAGAAACGCGCCACCCCGCGGTCGACGAGGGCACGGTGGAGCAGGTCGAGGTCGCGCCGGGGCTGGATGAGACCGCGCTCGAGCAACCGTGCACATAGATACTGCCATCCTTCCTGTGGTCGCGCGATGCCACGTGTGTTGAGGCGCGGTGTCTGGGCACAGGCAACCAGCCACTCCTGGCAACGTGCCCAGAGTCCCAACCGACGTTCAGGCAAAGGATAAATATAGAGCGGTTTGCCCGTGGCCCCAGCTTCCGCCAACATCGACTCGCTCTCTCCGGTGACGATCAATACATCGGCCAGGGCTAAAAACGCCAGGTAGGGATTCTCCTGGCCGCCGGGCTGCCAGCGATAAAACAGGTGCACCTCGCCCAGCCCACGGTGCAGCGCGTCGGTTGCTTCCGGTCCCGTCCGCGGGCTCGTCGTCACAAAGAGGCTGCCTCCTACTGCACGGGCAAAGGCGCGCACCTCCTCCCCCAACCGGCGAGCAATCTCGCCATCCCAACGATGGGTGGCCGAGGTACCGCCGACGAGCAGCGCGATGCGCGGACGCGGGGCATCTCTGAACACCTCTCGCCAACGCTCGGCAGCCTGCGCTAGCTTCCGTGGGTTGATAGGGTTCAACGGGGCGATCGTCTCGACCCGCCGCGGATGGGGAGGCAGACGAAAATGAACGTGCGACACCACCAGATCAAATCGTTCTGCCCGCTCGCCTCCTTTGCGGAGGTGGACCAAGCGGGTACGACCACAGCTCTGCACTTTGATCCAGCGGGCCACCGGTGCTAACCGTCGCCCCGTGGCGATCACTAAATCCGGCCAAGGGGGGGTCAGCGCTGCCGAGCGGGCTCTCTCCACCCCCATGAGACTGCCATCGAGCAGATAGCTGCTCAACAACCCCAAAGAGGTGAACCGGATTGTCTTGACCTCGTACGGCCACCCAAGCGCCTCAGCTAGACCGATAGACTGGCTCGTGTGGCCGGGTTTCTCATCCGTCAGCACCCACACCGTCGGGGGTCCACCGAGCCGACGTCCCCCCTCCTGGATCCACATCCGGTGCCTTCCCATTCTGGTCGGCGTCAGGCATACCAGCCGCCAATGCAGTGCAGGATAGCGGACACCGACAGTGCCAAGCTGGGTCAGCCACCACGACTCGTCGCGACTCCAGCCTGGCAACGACCGTCCACGAACGGACCGCTGCGCGCGTCGATCGTTGACTCCGACGATGCACACGAATCGGCGTGCACGTGCAAAAAGCTCCTGCAGCACCCATGGCACATCTTCGTCCGGCACATACGCGAGCGCATCCGTACATACCACCCCGTCATGTAGGGGAGGATGGTTCGTCCCGGCCAATCCCAGTATGTCAGCACATACAATGTCAAGCTTGTTGTTCCGTGCACGGAGGGCCTGGGCTAGGGGCCGCTCTTCTCCCTGTCGGACAAAATCGTAGTGCACGATCGAACGTGCCCCGCTCCGTTCGACCAATTCGTACACACTCTGGACCACTGTATCCCAGTGTTCGGCTGACAACAGCGGTTCACCAAACACGCGCGCAGTATCACCATCGTGAGCGATGCTCTCCCGGAGAGCGGTATACGCCGCACTCGGCCGAGCGGCGGTGAAGACCTGATAGCCTGCAGCATCGGCAGCGCGCTCGAGGTCCAACCACACATGCGCGACCGGATGATGCTGGTACACATAGCGCTGCGGGAACGGCTGCCACGGCTGCATGTGAATAGTTGTATAGTGCAACAACTTTGTCCGCCCCGGCTCGTATTCGCCGTCCCGGGCGTTCCAGCACTGCTCCAGCTGCCCCCACAGACCCGGGATCGCACACGCGCGCTCTTCCAACCACTTCCTAGGCTGACGTTGGGCAGCGGCCAGCGTCCACACAGAGGCCATCCGTGCACAGTCCAGTACCATCACTGAAGTGTCATGGCCGGAGAGAGCGAGAAACCCGTGCCCCTGCAGGTCGGTATCGAACAGTTCACCCGGATCGGCGAGATAGATTTGATCGACGTCGTTATAGATCGCCCGTCCGTACCCACCGGCAAAGTGGGGAATGGCGAAGCGGTAGTTTGTAAAGCCAGTCAGCCAGCCGCGTCGACCGAACCCTACCAGGTCCTTCATGAGGTAAATTTCGTAGACCCGTGCAGGGTCCCGCACCTGTTCGATCGACCACAGCAGGACGCGTTCGGCACGGTATTGCGCCGGTTCGGTACCGATGAAGATGCGTACCGGCGGTTTCACACTGGGCGAGTACCCCTCCCGTACCCCCAACACAATCCGCTCGGGCTGCGCGCGCGTACCGGATATGGCGCGTCCCGCCGGGAGGGTGGCACGCGCGACACCGCGCAACCGGTCAAAGAATGCCATACGCACTTACCCGTAGAATTGCGAAGGGACGAAAAACTATAACCATCTCTCCCCCTGCGCCCTTCGTCCCCCGGTCTCGCAGCGCGACAAATAGTCCCGCCCTTGCTCCACCGCTTTCACCCTGCCGCCCTCCAGGTGGTAGACAAGATCGGCGACTGCTGCCAGGGCAGGCTGGTGCGAGATAGCCAGGATCGTCATGGTTCCCCGCAATCGCTGCACGGTCTGACAGAGCGCGGCCTCGCTCTCAGGATCGAGCGCAGCGGTTGCCTCATCGAGGATGAGCAGCTGGGGAGTACGGACCAACGCACGTGCGATGGCGATACGTTGGCGCTGCCCGCCGGACAGACAGGTCCCATGCTCGCCCACCACCGTATCCATCCCCTGCGGCAGCGCCGCGACAAAATCCCACGCTCCCGCCGCGCGCAGGGCCGACTCCACATCTTCCGCGGTCAGAGCCGGATCGCCCAGAGAGACATTCGTGAAGACGGTGTCGTGCAGGAGGAGAGTCTCTTGTGGCACGTAGCCAATCGAGCGACGCCACGCGTGCAGATCGACCGCGCTCAACGGTACCTCGTCGATCCAGACTTCCCCGAGCTGGGGTTGGACCAGACCGGCAATGACATCGACGACCGAGGTCTTGCCGGCCCCAGAAGGGCCAACGAGGACGGTACATTGTCCTGCCGGCACCCGCAGAGAGACGTTGTGCAATACCCAGCGGTCCCCATACGTCAAGCCGACATGACGCAAGACAATCTCGCGTCTGAGGACAGGAGCACTGCCCGCCTGTATCTGCTCCTGGGCCGCCTCGGCTCGAGCGATCGTGCCCTGCAACGACCACCACGCGCTCTCGCAGACCACCAAACGCTGGTACTCTTTCTGCACTTTATTGAGGCTCTTGAGCGTGCGCTCAAACAACAACATCAGCATGAGAACGGTATCGAGCGACGCCTGCCAGTACGCCACGGTGACGTACACACCAGCGACGAGAGCGATGACGACCAGAGGTTCCTGCAGGGCAGAAAGCGCCTCTTTACTCCACACCTCCCGCTGCAGGGCACGGTTCAGCCGTTGGGTTTCCGTTTCTAACACCGGACCGACCAGCGCTTCGCGCGCCATGGCCTTCAGGGGTTTGACCGCGTAGAGCACATCGGTGAGCCGCTCGAGCAGGGTTTTCAACAATTTGGTCTGTCGCTTGCCCGCCCGACGGGCCATCCGCACCAATCGCCCTAACACAGCAGCGATCGCGATCCCGACCACCATGGCTGCGAGCGCCACTCGCCATGAGATGAGCGCAGCGAGTAACAAATATAACAGGGCTTGGATGAGGAGGGCAGCAATGGTTACACCGTGGAGGTAAGCCTGGGAAGCCCGTGCCGCTTCAGTGGCAAAGGCGTTGGCAAAGCGACCCGCCGGCTGGCGGCGAAAATACTCCCAACGCGCCGCTAAGAGGGACCGCAACAAGGCGAGCCGCAGGTCGGTGGCGACATGAGCAACGGTATATCCCACCTGCCGTTGCGCGAGCAAGACAAACCCCGCCTTGCCTACCATCCCAACGACGACCAGGGCGCACAAAAGACCAAAGTGCGGCTGCAGGCCAACACTGCTGAACAATGCCCCAAGCCACTGGCTCAGCCGTGATGATCCTCCCTTACTCACTGCCGCTAGGGGACTCGATACGTCGCTGCCAGCAGTGACCACACTCAGGACAGGAAGCACACTCGCCAGCCCGATCCCTTCGGCCAGCGCAGCGAAGCACAGACACCCGAAGGCAACAAGACTCCGCCAGGGATAGGCACGCACAGAGATGAACAATACCCGCATAGTACCAGTGCTCTCTCGTTCCTCTGCCACCTCCTCGCAGAGCGACACCCAGACCTTAGAAGCAACATGGACAAAAGTCCAGATGACTCTCCGTGAGGGATCGAAGTCTTTGCCCTTACTGATACCCGCGCCGCCACACGGTCAGGCGATGACCCAGCAGATCTTCGATACGAGCGACATCGTCTTCGAGGCGCCGCCACAGCACAGATGTGAGGGGCTCTGGACAGACCGGCCGCTGCGGCAGCGTATAATAGCACCAGCGGTCGGTCACCCGTTGGAGCAGCGGCGGAGTACGGGGCAGCACTTTGCGCAGGAAGCGGAAGGCAGGTTTCACCCGCCGGTAAGAAACTTTCTGTGGAGTGATATCGATCCCGGCAAAGCCGCCAGGAGAGATACCGAGAAACCGCGCGACGGTTTCCAGGGTGCCGGGAATATCAGCAACATATTCTTCGAACACGAGCAACAGGAGCTGCGTGCGCGGGAAGTACTGCAGATAGGCTTCGACTTGCGTGGCGTAGCAGCTCCGGTCGAGATAGATGGGGTTGGCCAGCACTTCGGCTTCGAGCGGTTGCGTAACGCGTCCGTGCAAGACACGATGGGCATAATGGGATTCGATGCGTTTGATGGGATCGCGCATCAGGTAAATCAGTTTTGCTTCTGGATTGTACGCAAACAAGCGCGCAGAGGTATGCGGATACTCCGGCAGAAAGGTATACGAGGTGGATGCCTCCCCACACAGTTGCCCTGGCCGCGGCGAGAACAGGCGGTGGTAGGACGGCAGGTGTCTGTGCCAGTCGTCGACCTTGCTGAAATAGTGGGGTTCCTTCCGCTTGGCGAAGCACACCTGGGGGTGTTGCCGCAGTTGATAGGCGAGACTTGTGGTGGCACATTTTTGTGCCCCGATGATGATGAAATCGACCTTCATCTCTGTCCTGCGCCGGTATAAGAAAAAGCAGTGAACGAATCAAGACGGCCCCCATCCTCTCTCCTTCTCCAGAACACCATGCAGGCTCCCCCGGAAGGGGTGAAGGCATTCGACCTCGCTGCGCCGGAAAGCCGCGAGGGAAGGAAACTCGGTTCTACACTCTCGCGCTACGTGAGGCGGGAGCTTATCTCACCCATCCTCTTCACACTCGGTACCCTGACGACCTTGGTCTTGACGAAAGACCTGCTGAGCTTTTCCGACTTGGTCATCAACCGAGGGTTTGGGGCGACGGTGGTCGCGTGGATTGCTGCCTACGAAACGATCCCCCTGCTCACCCGTACCCTTCCCTTCGCCGTGCTGATCGGCACGCTCGCCGCGCTCGGCCGCCTCCGGGCGGATCACGAAATTCTCTCGCTCGAAGCCGCCGGTATCCCAAGTCACCACCTCCTGCGTCCGGTTCTCCACGTTGCCGCCGTCGCTACACTGATAGGTCTCCTGCTCTCACTGCTCGCAGTGCCATGGGCGCATCGGTCACGCGAGACCACCTTACAACATATGGCAGCGGTGAACCCTGGCGTATCCCTGCGTCCAGGAGTGGTACACGAATTCGCCGGTGCCAAGCTCTCCGCTCGTGAGGTCTCGGCCAGTGGCGATCGGCTGCGCGGGGTATTGCTTTGGGTTCCAGCCCTCGGTCACACCATCTTTGCCCAACGCGGTACTCTCGTCCCCCAAGAGAACGGTTCTGCTGCCCTGCTGCTGCAGGAGGTAGAGATGCTCACCCGCCCAGGTCGGGAGACTGCCACGCTGCGCTTCGCGACGTTCACCACTATCCTCCGCACGGTGCCGCCACCCAGGTCTGCACCGAACGCCAGAACACTCGCCTCCACCTTGTCTCTGGCAGAGCTCAGTGCACTCATCCGCGCCGATGACACACAGAGCAAAGACAGGGAGTATGCCTGGATGGAAGTACATCGCCGTTTCGCCATCCCCCTGGCCAGTCTCGTTTTTGCCCTATTGGCGGTTCCGCTCTCCCTGTGTGGTCGCCGTGCCTCGCGTGCAACAGGTATGATCATGGGACTGCTAGTGACCGTCACATATTACGGGTTCCTCCAACTCGGAGAAGGGCTCATCCAGTGGGGCATCGTCAACACGGCGGTCGGCGTTTGGCTGCCACACAGTATCACGAGCGGAGTCGCCGTCAGCCTCCTCTTGCGAGAGCGCCTCATCAGAGCATGGTCTACCCGCGCTGTTGCCTGGAGACTCCCGAGACGACTTGAGGAGAGGCGAGAGGGAGCGCCTCACGCGCGGCATTACCTGTTACAACGCTATATTCTGCGTCAGTACGTGCAGCTCCTTTGTCTCTCCTTCGCCCTTCTGCTGGTGGGGTATCTCATCATCGACGTGCTTGAGCGGCTCGACTGGTTCGCACGCTACCAGGCGACCGCTGCAGCCGCGTTGCGTTTCTACGGCGCACGCCTGCCGCTCCTGACCTCGCGTGTCGTGCCTATGGCCCTGCTCCTCGCCACCGCACTGACCGTGAGCCTCCTCTCTGCTCATAAAGAACTGATCGCCATGCGTGCCTGTGGGATCTCCACGACCCGTATGCTGAACCCTATCTTGCTCATCTGTGCAGTGACGGCTCTGCTGTATTTTGCGCTCAACGAGCTCGTGGTGCCACGGACGAACGCCGCCGCTGACCGCCTCAAAGCCCAAGAGATCAAGCAGCGCACCCCGGAGACAACCCGCACCCAGATGGCGATCTGGTACACGTCCGGAACCCACGTCCTGCAAGCGGCTGAACTCGACGTCAAATTAGGGGAAGCCCTGGGTCTCTCGATATACGAGCTCGGTCCGGAGGGACTGCCTCTCAGTCGCACCGACGCACGCCGGGCACAACATGTCGGAAACGGCATCTGGCAACTCACCGATCCGATCCGGATCGAAATCTCCGACCAGGGCCTGCGCGAGGTGCCCGCCCCCTCATTCATGCGCCTTGGTGAAGCAGACCACACCCCAGCCGATCCGACCCACCTCAGCGCCCCGCAACTCTTGCGCTTCATCGACCACGCAGAGGCCCGAGGGTACGATACGACGATGTACCGAGTCGATCTGCACCTACGGTTGGCTGCTCCGTTCGCCTGCCTCCTCCTACCCATGGTGGCCCTCCTCTTTGCCATCCATGGGCCTCCGTTTCCCCGCCCTGCAACTACCATCCTGGTGAGCGTCGGGTTAGGCGTGGGGTACATTCTGCTCACCGGGGTCACGGCGTCGCTCGGCTATGGCAAGGTCCTGCCACCCCTTGTAACAGGGTGGGCACCGGTGGCGGTGTTGCTCGCCCTTGTGGTGTTGCTCGCCTCTCGCAGCCGCGAATAGAATGCACGCCTGATTAGGCCGCGCTGCTCATTGTCCCGCACGTATGCAGCTGATCTGTGGGGAGAGGAAGATTGCTTCATGCAGCAGGCCGATACGGAGCTGTAGGGCCACCGGAGCCCAATCGGGATATACTGTGGGCTGGTATCGGGATACACTACCAAACCAGCGGTCTTTGCAGGAACGAAAGCTTGGACAAAGTGAGCATGTGGATAGTATGGAGTATTCTCTTAGTTGGTGGAAGCTGTAAATATCGGGATATACAGCTAGAGAAGTGGCCGTATTCATTCAATAGTGAGGCGTTTCAAGGAGGACACACGATGGACAAGAACGTCGAGAATACTGACCAACTGGCAGCTATCAACCAGAAAATTATTGCTGACGGACAGGTACTTCCCTCGGTAAAACTTAAGGATGGGAGTCGAGTTCAGACTGGCACCGTTGCCACCATGTTGCACAACATCAACCTCTACAATGCTGGCGAGCGGGGCCAAGTAGAGCGCGAGTTGGAGCTCGCCGTTCCCACACTGGTCAAGATCGGGTTATTCGAGCTGTTCGCTCCCGACGAGTGGATACACGGGTCTAACCCTGGTCGGCGGTTCGTAGGCGAGCGGGCAAAAGAATATCTGGCACGGCACGCCAGCCGCTGACCGCCCCTTCACACCGAGGCCACTTCGCGAGGTGGCATGACTCAACTGGTAGGCTTGCACTCGAGAGAGAAGACAGCGAGAGACTCTGAGAGGATTGCAGGGAAGAGGAAAAGAAAAAGACAACGGCACGCGAGGGGACCACTGCAGCCACGAGACGGTATCATTGCTAATCTTCGGAAGCTCCTAGCTAGGGGGAGGATTCGCCGCACCGCGACCTGGCCAGGCATAGCCCGATACCAGGTCGCGGCTGGACGCGGACGCCGTGAGGGCTTTCCGTTCAGCCCTGCGAGCTCACGAGAGGTCGAAGCGGTCCAGGTTCATCGCCTTGTGCCAGGCGGCGACGAAGTCGCGCACGAACTCTTCCTTGCCGTCGTCGGCCCCGTAGGCCTCGGCAACCGCCCGCAGCTCCGAGTGGGCGCCGAAGACCAGGTCCACCGGCGTCGCGGTCCACCGCAGCTCTCCGGTCTTGCGGTCGTAACCCTCGTAGAGCCCCGGGTCCTTGGCCGACGGGCGCCATTCGGTGCCCATGTCGAGCAGGTTCACGAAGAAGTCGTTGGTGAGCGTACCGGGAGTGCTGGTGAAGACCCCGTGCTGGCTGCCACCGAAGTTCGCGCCAAGCACGCGCATGCCACCTATCAGCACCGTCATCTCGGGCACGGTGAGCGTCAGCAGCTGCGCCTTGTCCACCAGCAGGTGCTCGGCCAGCACGCCGGGCTTTCCCTTGATGTAATTGCGGAAGCCGTCTGCGATCGGCTCGAGCACCGCAAAGGACTCGACGTCCGTCTGCTCCTGAGAGGCATCCGTGCGGCCGGGGGTGAAGGGAACCGTCACTGCATGACCAGCGTTCTTCGCTGCTTGCTCGACGCCTGCGCAGCCGGCCAGTACGATCAGGTCAGCCAGTGACACTTTCTTACCGTCTTTCTGGGTGTGGTTAAAGTCCTTCTGGATGCCTTCTAGTGTATTCAGCACCTTCGCCAGCTGCGCGGGCTGGTTGACTTCCCAGTCTTTCTGCGGCGCTAGGCGGATGCGGGCACCGTTGGCACCGCCGCGCTTGTCGGAGCCACGGAAGGTCGAGGCC